>NZ_JBKTXS010000023.1:1980-35905 GCF_046951855.1 Lentihominibacter sp.
GCCGCTCTCCTCGAAAAAACTGATCGGTAAGACTACACTCAATTCCTCTGCCAGCTCAGAAAACCTTTTCAGCATCGGATTATCCTCTGCCGGCTGAGCCAATTTGAGGTTTTCATATTCTACTACCTGCGCAAAATACTGAGTCTGAAATAATTCTTGGATCAAAATGATATTAGCTCCCTGTGACGCCGCCTTTCTTATGAGCCTCTCTGCTACAGCTATGTTTTCCTCCGCATCAGGACCACACGACATTTGAGTGGCCGCTACTGTTACATTTTTCATGCACCTGCTCCTTTCAGATATTTTTATTTTTATAAATTTTACAATATAGATAAGTATTTTAACATACTTATGTTGTCTTCTTTGTTATATTTTTAAAAAATTCTGATTATTCTCATACTATATACATGAATTTTCTTATATGATATAATCAAAAAAAGCAACTAAGACCATTTATTAATTGCAGTGCAAAAATAAGGAGGTATGTTATGCTTCAGGAAATACAATACGAAGATGATCTTCCGGTAAAGGTTCAGGTTCTGCAGATACAGCAATACCCCTGGCATGTACATAACGATATCCAGATAGTATATGTACTGGAAGGCGAAGTGGAACTGAAAATGACTTATGCACGTTATCGCCTTACGAAAAACAATGTTCACTTCATACACAGCGATGATGTTCACGGCTTCCGAACCTTATCCAATAATAACTTAGTTGTTGTCTTAAGTCTTAATATGGATTATTTTTCTAAATATTATCCACATCTGGATGTTCAGGTATTTACCACAAAAGTAAGCGAAAACATCGCCACATATAAAAAACAGCTGGCGCTTAAAGTACATATGTTTTCCATAATTTCTGAACTTCACGGGAAAAAGAAAGGTTATAAAGATAGGATAAAAGAGATCTCCCATGCACTCATAGATGCGCTTTACAAAGATTTCAGAGGTTTCACAGTCAATCTGGAAAGCCGAACATTTGAACATCAGATCTCACATGATCTGGTACAAATAGATCGTATAAGCCGGGTCGTGGGTTTTGTATATATGAATTACCCCTATAAACTGAGCCTGTCATCCATCGCAGAATCCGAAAACATTAACAGTTACTATTTATCCCACCTTTTTCAGCGTCTGGTAGGTGACAGTTTCAGAAATTTTGTCAGCATGGTCAGAGTGGAAATGTCAGAGCCTGAGCTTTTGACTACTGATAATTCCATAGCCCAGGTATCTTCTAATGTGGGGTTTTCCAATGCTAAATATTATGTGGAAAATTTTAAAGAATGGTTCGGATGCCATCCCAAAGAATACAGACAGCTTTACAGAAGCGAAACCATCAGGCAGTCGACATGTCTTGTCAAAGAACTCCCTTTAGACAGTATAAATGACGCTATAGAATCATATGGTGAAATACCGGCTTTCACGGGAGCGGCTCAGCAAATAAAATCCGTTTCTTTTGATCTAAAAAAGGCTTCTCTTCTCCATAGACTGGTGCCTGATGATGAGCTGCCAAAAAAATTCTATCGCAATTACAATCCTCAGCAAGATTGTATAAACTTTTTGAAAACCGTATTAAAAGACCCCGAAGCAAAAAATATGCCGCAGGCATTTATAGACACCGCGGTAAACAGAAACGGGATCTTTACATTCAATAACATGAAAAAACCGCTTTATTATCTGCGCCGATTTCTTTTCGCGCAGTATAATACTGTAGGCGGACACGATGAATGGTACATGATAACAGTCAATGACAGCAATGTTCAGATCTTATTCTTCAATGAAGATGCTGAGAATCCTCAAAATCTTGAATTTGATCTGTTTAATATGCCGGGCAAGTATCAGATAACCGAACATCGCCTCCGAGCGGATTCAAACTGCCTTGATCTATGGAGGCAGATGGAATACAAATCTGATCTGACTGAAAATGAAAAACAACAGATACAAGAGATGTCGGCTCCACGCATACTATGGAAGACCGTCTCTTCCTCAGGAAGTTTTACCTACTCGGCGAAACTTGATCCTCTTGATATAGTATTTACGGAAATTAAAAAAACTCAATAATTTACTTTCGTACATAAAAACGGAACCACAGACACTGGTTCCGTTTATTATATTTTATTTCTTTTTTCTCTGTTTCACACATTCACTGAGCAGGTACTCCACTTGACCGTTTATAGATCGGAAATCCTCTTCCGCCCATGCGGCTATATCGTTCCAAAGTCCTGAAGATAATCTCACGATCATCTGTTTTTTCGTCTTTTCCTTATCTTTAACAGCTTTTTCTCTTTTTTTAATCTCATCTTCCAGCCTCTTGATTTTTTCAAGCCGCTGCTGCAGCTGTTCTTCTTTTTTGTTTATATCATTGGACATCTGATTACCTCCAGGCTATAAACCATATCAAATATTTTAATATATACTTCCGCTGTTTACAACCGGCTGAGGATCTTTGTCTCCGCAAAGAACTACTAACAGATTAGATACCATGGCTGCTTTACGTTCATCATCCAGAACCACAAGTTCATCATCTTCCAGTTTATCAAGAGCCATTCTGACCATACCTACCGCACCTTCAACGATTTTCTCTCTTGCAGCAATTGTTGCGGCAGCCTGCTGTCTCTTAAGCATAGCAGCCGCTATCTCTTCTGCATATGCCAAATGTGTAATCCTTACCTCCAGTATCTCAATTCCGGCGCCTTTCACCTTTTCCTGCAGTTCTCCTTTCATATTCTGAGCAATCTCCAGACTCGATCCCCTGAGAGTCATCTCATCGTTTTCCTGATCTATAGTATCATAAGGATAAAGTCTTGCCGTGTTTCTTATAGTTGAGTCACACTGAGTTGACAGATACTCAAAATAATTCTCAATATTAAAAACAGCTTTGGTTGGATTAGATACGTGCCAAATAACTATAGCACCTATAATAACAGGATTACCCTGAACATCATTTACTTTCTGCTGTCCGTTATTTAAAGTCATTGTCTTTGTGGATACCTTTTTGCTCATGGTCCTGCCTTTTTTATGTCCGTCTTTTTTTGCGGATTCACTTATTTCGGCTATGAGGCCGTCTACAGTTCCGGCCACAGTCGGATTGAACCCTGTAGCAAAAGGATTGACAAAAAAGAATCCATCTTTCTTTATGGTTCCGTAATATTTACCAAACAGAGTAAGAACTAACGCTTCATTTGGATTGACTATCTTGAGCCCTGCCATTAAAATACAAAGCACCACTATCAACAGTATCCCTGCTGCTACAAACACACCTGTCATATCTACAAAAAAAACAGGTCCTGCTATACACAAGGCAACTCCGGCTAAAATACCGATTATAATGATGAAAAGCATTGCCATCCCCGACATAGGATGAAGTTCTTTTTCTGTAATATTGTTCTTGATCAGATTATTGTTAGTTTCCATATTTTCTCCTCCTTATTAGATCCCGAACTTTATCGCTATTATTTAATGATATCATTTTGATATCATCATTATATCTTATTATATCTTAATGTCAAGAGAAATCTTATAAAATTATTTGTTATAAAAAAACTGACAACTCAATGTCAGTTTCTTCATTTCATACCATATATACACTTATCTTAAGCTCTTCCCAATTGATTATTTCCGTAACACAGACACATACCTTACGCTCCAGCCATTTATACATGTCATGACCCGTCCTGAATCTTACCGTACCTTTGAAATAATACTCATCAGGATCTACGTGATCACCCTCCATAAGTCTTTGTTCCACACAATCTTCCATATTGAGAAAAGCTCTCATCTCCATTATTATATAAACTCCGTCATCCGTTTTGAGAAGAAGCGTAGACTCTATATCGTTGCTGCCGGCAATAGGTGTATATGTGATTCCCATACCGGTGGGCATAACCTGTCCTTTTATATCTTTTCCCGAAAAAGATCCTTTATCGGAGGGAGAAACTAATGTATCTCCCCTGCACGTTATTCCCATATTTATATCATTTTGCTGAATAAGATTTATATCAAAAATTTTTCTCATGACACCCCTCATTTCAAATATTTTCAAGGCTGCCCTTGATAAGCTTACCGTCAAATACTACAGCTTCTACTCTTATATCTTTGATTTCATCTTCTGAAACTTCAAACGGATCCTTATCAATCACTACAAAATTAGCAAGTTTTCCTGCACTTAAAGACCCCATCTTATCCTGCCATCTCAGTTGTCTCGCACCATTTATAGTATATCCTTTAATAAGTACATCCATATCAAGCCTTGCAGATGCTTCCGGTCTCATACTTTCAGGATATTTAGCAGGATCAAGCGGAAATTCAGGATCTACTCTTGTTGCCGCCACCTGCATACCAAAAAAAGGATATGCTCTGTGCATCTCATACGCCGTGACTACATCACTGGAAAAAGATACCATAGCGCCGCTTTTTATCATAGGATTAAACTGATACATCCTGCGCCATTTTTCCTCCGTATAGTAATTCATAGCTTCTTCGCCGAAATATCCTCCCGACCAGTGGCAGCTCCAGTTTATGAAAATACCCAACTTTGCAGGCCTTTTCATATCTGAGGGGTCTACTATTTCGCAGTGTGCAAATACCGGTCTGCAAATCCACGGTTCACCGTTTTCTGCGGCCGTTTTCTGCGCCTTCTCCACAGCGTCGCATCCTACTTTAAATGCTCTGTCTCCCACCATATGTATATGAAGATCAAGACCCTCTCTATTGCAGAGAAGAAAGCATCTTACAAGCTCATCTTTTTCCATCATGATTTCTCCGTAATTGCCGGGATCATGGATATGCTCATGAAGAGAAGCAGAGTTTCCACTTTCATTAGTCCCATCTAAAAAAAGCTTCATGGTATTAAATTTTATATGTTCTGTGGTATAAAGTCTCTGATATTCTCTGAGCTTATCAATTTTCTCAGGCAGATCCTCATATCTCCAAAACCTTACTGAAGCATCATAATAGACAAACAATTTCCCTGCTCTATCCATTTCATACACTGTCTGTATCTGCCTGTCGTTTTCTATAAAGGCATCAAAAATAGCTGTTATACCACTTTCCATCATGAGTTCAAAAAAAGGAGCCATTCTTTCTTCTGTAAGTTCTTCAGGCGGTGCCCATCCTATAGCGTTAAACATGTTATCAGCAAAATGTACCCATGCCATTTCTTTTACCCAGCCTGTCGGATTTCCTTGCCTATCTCTCACAAAGACCTCCAGCGCGCTGGGATTCGGCGTATCCTTATCAACCCCGAGAAGTTCCATCATCTTCGTATTTATCCAGCACAAATGCTCTCCAAAATCCTGACACAGTACAGGTCTGTCTGAAATGGCTTCGTCCAGCAATTCCTTTGTAGGGCCATTCTCATCAAACATTGAAGTAGGATAATATTCAAAGTATATAAAAGGCATCTCTTCCCTGGGATGTTTACGGCCGTATTCTCTTATAAAATCAAGAAGCTCAGTTACATTCTCTGTCCAGGGAAGTTTCACATGCCATGTGCTTCTGGAGCACATACCCGGATGTATATGACTGTCTACAATTCCCGGAAGTACGGTCCTGCCTCCAAGATCATAGATTTTAGATGCCGCTGTATATTTTTCCGCACCCCTCAGGCTACCCGCATATACTACTTTACTTTCGTCTACAACTATAGCATCTACATTGTTCTTACCTTCCAATGTATAAATTTTAGCGTTTTTTAATATGTACATCTTTTCACCGCCTTTTCAGCTTTTATTTTTACGTCGTTTATTCAATGTCCATCTCAGGAGGCAATTTCCTGAATCCTTTAGTTTTTACGGCCAGTATGACAATTCCCACTGCCAGCCAGATGATACCTATTATCTTAGCGGCAGCCGCCATATTAAGCCACAGGTATACACATATAACAGTAGCAATAAGAGGCAATGCGCCATAATTAAAGATGGCTTTTCCTCCCCGAATCCCCTTTTTCCTGAAAAAGTAGAAAGGAACTGAGATATTTACAAGAATAAAACCTGTCAATGCTCCGAAACTTACCAGCTCCACTCCGCCTAAAATATTATCAGTAAAAAATAATGCTACAAGTCCGATAAGTCCTACGATTATCAAATTATAAAGCGGTACGCCTTTCTTACTCATATGGCCGAATATCTTTTTAGGCAGTATGTTGTCACGTCCCATATTATACATGATACGTATAACAGCGGCCTGACCCGACAAAGCACAGGCTACACTTCCTATATTATCTACTACCAGAAACATGATATCCATATGAGGTATAGTCTGTATTCTAGCAAGAAGCTCAAATATTCCTGAATCCGGATCTGTAATCTGCTGATACCCCACAGGCCACATAGCCTGAGCTATATATGCGATGAGCGTAAACACCAGCCCTGCACCCAGACACACCAGAACAATAGCTCTCGGTATATCTTTTTTCGGGTGCTTAGCTTCTTCCGACAATGTAGATACCGCATCAAAGCCAAGAAATGATACACAAAGAATAGCAGCCGGATAAAGAACAAGCCGAAACTCAAACACATCAGGATTGTAAAAAGCCGTACCGTCAATCAGCCCGTTAGCCGTTCCATCAATACCGCCCCTGGCAATAGTAACGATTCCCACTGCTACAAACAATGCCATCATCAAGAGCTGAGCTATGACTATTACTGTATCAACTTTGGCAGCCATACTTATCCCCATAGCATTGATGACGAAAAGCAGTGCTACCAGAAGGATAACCCATGCCCATGCAGGAACCGCAGGTACATATGTTTCCATGTATATGGCAACACACAAAATACATATCATAGGCAGCAAAAGATAATCTAAGAGCATCACCCAGCCTGCAGCAAACCCGAAATGAGGATTCAGAGATTTTTGCACATAAACGTATGCAGAACCCGACTTCTGGAACTCCTTCGACATATTGGCATAACTAAATGCCGTAAAGAACATAGCTATCGCCGTAATGACGAAACAAGTCGGATACATACCTTCTGAGGCCACGGACAATGGACCATAGTAATTGAATACCACTGTCGGAGCCATATATGCAAGTCCGAAAATAATCAAAGAGCCTAATCCCAAGACCTTTTTGAATTCACCGCTTTGTTGTTTTTCACTATTCACTGTTTTACACCTCCCAGTATTTTCGATATATTCAGAATATACCGAAAGGATCTTTTAAACAATGCCGGTTTATTGACGTTTTTTATATTTTTTACATGAAAACATCAATAAATCTTACAAGTTCAATTCGGGCGGCAGAATTCTAAAACCTTTTGTCTTTATTCCCAGAACCACCAGCCCTACAGCTATCCATGAAAATCCCACAAGCTTACCGGCCGTAGGAAGACTCAGCCAAAGATATATACACACTGCAGCTGCTATGGCAGGGATTACAAGATTCCTTAACACAGCTGCGCCCGATCGCTCTTTATCCTTAACCCAAAATCTCATTATGACACATATATTAGTCAGTATAAATCCCAATAATGCGCCGAAGCTCACTAATGACATGGCATTGGTAAGGCTATCCTGAAAAAGTATGGCAGTAAGGCCAACCGCTGCAGTAAGTAGTATATTTTTAGAAGGTGTTTTGAATTTAGGATGAACATAACCGAAAAACTTTTTAGGAAGAAATCCATCTCTGCCCATCCCCAAGAGAATACGAGCCGTAGCTCCCTGCCCTGCTATACAGCAGCCTATAGATGCCAGTGTATTTATGAGAATGAATATGGTATTCATCCATCCTATACCAATATGAATATTAAATTCTGTTATAGCAGTATCAGGATCATTGATAGCTCCCGGCGCATATGGCCATCCGCAATTCATAAAATATGCTACGATAAAAAACTCTATAGCTGCGCCGACACATATGAGAATCACTGCTTTAGGCATATTTTTTTCCGGGTTAATGGTTTCCTCTGAATATGTAGTCACCGAATCAAAGCCTACAAACACTATAGCCATGATTCCGGCCCCCGTCATGAGCGCGCTGAAGTCAAAAAGCTGAGAATTATATACAGCCTCAGAATAAAGAAGCGTCCCTGATCCTCCGCCTCCCATGACAAATTTAATAATAAATATCACTGTTACTATAAGCGCTATTATAGGAGCCGCAACATTAATGTTATTAACTATAGACGCTATTCCCACGCCGACATAATTGCATATGGCAACAAATACTACTGCAATTATTATCCATCCCCACACAGGAACAGCAGGAATCATTATGTTAAGATAAAGTCCGCATCCAAGGTAACATGTCATAGGCAGCAGTAAATAATCAAGCATCAGCGCCCACCCTGATATGAATCCTAACTTGGGTCCTATGGATTTGCTCACATAACTGTACACCGATCCGGCTACAGGATATTTTCTGCACATTTTAGCATAACTGAGTGCAGTAAGAGTCATAGCAATCCCTGCTACTATCAATGTCAAAGGAAAATGCCCTCCGGTAAGGACATTTATAATCCCATAGTACATCAGTACACATGCCGGACACAAATACGCCAGCCCCTGACATACCAAAGTAGGCAGCCTTAGCACCCTCTTAAGTTCTGTTCTTTCAGCTACATTTTCATTATATCTTGCTTCCATAACAAACCTCCTATACAAATACGCTTTAACATATCTGATTGTCTTTTTCGTAAACAACCTTTCCTTTGAACAAGGTTTTATCTACCTTAACAGCATATATCTCATCTATGGGCACAGCCTCTATATCTGAATCAAGAACAGCTATATCAGCTGACTTTCCGGCTTCTACAGAACCTGTTATATCTTCGGCAGACATTTGATAAGCTCCGTTTAACGATAATGCTTTCACAGCTTCCCATAAAGTTGCCGGTTTTTCATTACCCAACACCATATCTTTAAACTTATGATAATCCGGCGCCTCAGGAAAAACTTTTCTTGTCATGGCACACTGTATTTCCTGCATTGTATCCGGAGGAGGTGTTACAGGAAAATCCGTTCCGAAAGTTACCGTTATCCCTCTATCCAAAAGAGCTCTGAGAGGATATGCATTCTCTGCTCTTTTCTTTCCAATCATAGGCACCATGGCTTCTATATCTGAGTCATATACCATCCACCTGGGCTGGCAGTTTGCTATTATATGATTCTCAGCCATCAATTCCATATCTGCGCTTCGAGTTAGCATGAGATGAGCGATCACATTCCGAAAACCTTCATTTTTGTCTTTCAGAAGAAGCTGAGCTTTACTCAAACATTCCGCACTCTGTCTTACGGCATTATCCCCCATAGCATGCACGTGTATATCAAAGCCTGCTTTCATGGCTTTATATGCTGTTTTCGTAAACTCTTCATCGCTCCAGTAAAGAGGTTCATTATAATCATCAGGCAGCCCGTTTTCTTTAATAAACTTTTTATCGTAAGAATCTATCAAAGAAAACATTCCCTCAGCAAATATCTTTACAGTATCTATACGAAAATCATCGCCTACATTATCCATACCTCTTCTTTTAATAGCTTCCGGCAGTTGGCTGTCGGCTTTTCCCGGCTCCATCAGATAAACACCTCTTATTCTGACAGTAAGCTTTCCTTCCAGAGCAAGTTCTTTAAAAGCAGTTCTGGCATTATCACTATGCATACAATCCTGTACCAAAGTCACCCCGTATTTATTAGCGTAGTCTTTCTGATAGTGAAGAAATGCCTCCTTATACTTTTCAACGGAAAAATCATAACCCGGCACATTAAGTTTAATGAGGTTCATGGCTTCGGGATCATTAAAGATGCCTTCAGGAAATCCATCTGCTTCTCTATATATCTTTCCTGCATATACGTCAGGTGTATTCTCGCTGATTCCCGCTATTTCTATAGCCTTTGTATTAACCCACAGATTATGCTGGCAGAAAGATTCAAGTATAACCGGTCTGTCACTGCATATCATGTCTATATCATGTCTCGTAGGCATTCTGTCTGCCGTAAAATTCCCCATCACCCAGCCGGTGCCTCTTATAAGAACTTCTTCCGGGTTTTTATCCACAAAATCTTTCAGTCTTTTCATGTATTTATCTATGATGTCTGTGCCTGATTCTCCCTCCTGTATATATATACCGAAAAGATCACATCCGGAATAGGCGCTTGCCGCTATGGACGGATGGCAGTGAGCATCACACAGCCCGGGAAGGATGGTATTGCCATGACAGTCGATCACCTCTGTGTCCGCAGATATATAATTCTGCAGATCTTTCTCTATTCCCGTCTTTAATATGAGCCCATCCTTTATCAGCACTGTATCGCCGTCTGTTTTCTTCCCGTTTTTATCAACAGAATATATTTTTCCGTTTATCAGCGCTGTATCTGCAAATATCATATTATTAACATCCTTTCTTTCTTTTGTTGGAATAATTTTATTCTTATTTTTCTGATAATTCTATATACTTTTTCGTCTGTCTTTTGTATAATTTAGTAGAAAAACATATATAAATATGGAGATTGTATTTTATGAAACAAAATCAAAACTTTGATATGATCCCGAAGACACCTGCCGGGATATCCATTTACTCAGTGACACAGCAAGCACCTCATCATCATAAAGGATTCCTTGAAATAATATACTGTCTGAAGGGCCCTGTTACCATATACACCAGACTGCAGGATATCACGCTAAAAGAGGGCGATATCATATCATGTGACCCTTTCGACATTCACTACCTTAGTTGTGACAGAGAAAATCTGCTGGTCTCCTTTTACTTTGATTTGACGGATCCTGTATTTGAAAAACCGGATTTGGAAAGAATATATTTTATATGTGAACCCCTTACGACACCACAGTCAAAACAGCCGGAACTTCAAAACCTCAAAAGGCTGCTGCTGACTATGCTGTATTTTTACTGTTTCCCACATCCCGGATTGTCTGTAAGCAATATCATAACGAGATTTGCTGTAGAAGTTATACAAATGATGCTAAATCATTTTCACTACTTCTATTTCATAGCCAATTCAACAGAATACTCTGATGAGATGAAGGACAGATTTGAAAGTATCATAATTTATATTGATAAAAATTACTCAAAAAAAATCACACTGAAAAAACTGTGTGATATCAACCATTTTAATTATAAATATCTTTCCCGTTTTTTTAAAAAAACATCCTTCGTGGGATTTTCCAAATTTGTAAATGACATAAGAGCATACAAAGCAGCAAGTCTACTTCTTGAAACTGACAAAAATATTTCCGATATTGCCTATGAAGTAGGTTTTTCCTCACCGCTCTATTATTATCGAGTTTTTGAAAAATGGAATGTAACGACACCTAATCGATACCGCAGAAAACTGCATGAGCTGAAATCTTCAGCAAAAGAAACCATATACTACAATGTCGAAACAAAAAAAGAAGACCTGGAGCACTTTATCGCCTTCCATTTCGCCAAACTGCAAGTTCCCGAGCTTTGGCTCTCTCCCTTCGTTCCTTATAAAGGGCTTCCCATAGAATAAGACGTAAAATTTATTTTGGACACAAATCCAAATCACAACATAAAATCATCAAAACCTATAATATTTTACCATCAGAATAAAACAGATATGTTTCCATATAATGATCAGTCAGAAGCTTTTCGAGTATATCCTTTGTATCTATGATATCCAGATATCTTATCTTTTCTTCTGATACTTTTCCATACTGTTCTCTAAACTGTTTCGGAGTACACTTATACCACCGCTTAAAGGCCGAATAGTAATACTTGACATCAGAAAACCCACATTCCTCTGATATTTCAAGTATTGTTTTATTAGTTCTGAGCAGGTAAGTTTCAGATTCATTAGCTCTGATATAACTCATCATACCGCGAAACCCTACGGACATCTTTCTCAGATATTCAGACATATATCCTTCCGTAAAATTAAATCTGGCCGCAATATCCCCTATACAAACTTTCTCTTTCATATGACTGTGTAGATAATCATTTATCTCGTGGAGTTTCGCAAGCCCTTTTTTATCTCCGGCCCCGGCTCCGGCGTGAAAAAAGAATATATCAAACCTCTCTACAAACATATCCACGATACGTTCTGAGGCTCCTGCCACTTTTTCCGCAGACCCGTTTTCGGAAATAAATTTGAGAAGCGCAATCAGCATACCTTTGAGCCGCCGATGTTCCTCCCTGGGATAATCCATAGCCGTTTCAGCCAACCCCTCACACACAAACAAGTTATTGCATATAAAAGGATATTTGCTCTTATAACAGGCAAGATCAAAATAAAACGAAACCAGAAGATTATTCCCATCTCCATAAAGATAATAAGCATCTCTGTCAACAGAAATATATTCTCCGGCATGTAATGTAAACTCCTCATAAGCATATGAAAACCTTACTCTGCCTTTAAGGCAAAATATAATTTCCAAAATCCCTCTATCATTTATTTTTGTAGGAGCTTCTTCTACTGAGTAAACACTTATGCTCAAAGGTGTATCCCCAATTCTCCTGATTTTTTCAGCCATTCCTTACTTATCTCCTCCATCTGACAGCTTCTCACAGATATTTTTGAAATACTTACAGCAGGATGATAACATCATAGCTGCGGCAAGAGCTTGCTCATCTTCTGAGAGATCCTCTCCGCATTTTATATGTCTATTTACAAATTCTTCCGCAGCCTCAGAAAGTCTGCCGTCTTCCGCTTCGCAGAAATCATATACCTTCCTGTAGTCTACTGCATCTTCCTGCTGAGGCATCAGCCCTTTGATGTCGCTCAGTGGAATATTCTGTTTAAGATTCATGATGAAGAGAATTTGTATTATCTGCTCCTTACTGTATTTTTTTCCTTTAAGGGGCTTTATTAGATGTTCTTTGCTGTAATTATTTATCATTGTCTTGGTAACCTCTTTCTCTGATGTCAAAGAAAGCAACTGATCCATATAAAGATCTATCTCCGGTATTTTGCTGCTCACAATAGGCTTTTCCCATAAATTCATGTCTTTCGAAATTTTCATGTCTTCGCTCCTTGTTTTCATATCATGCCAAAAATAACATATTAATCTGCCAAATAATTTAGCAGTATGGTTTTGTTCTATATTACAGAAAAAATTATTATTTTGCAATATAGGGTTGATAAAATCATTTTATATGTTACTATAATATGCAATACATAGTTTTAAAAACCATATATCGCATATTATAATTCTATATAAAGGAGTTCGCAAAAATGCCAAAATTATTTTCAAAAGCCAGAGATCCAATGAGCTGTTACACACATTTTATCGGAGCAGTACTATCTGTTGCAGGAATAATCATAATGCTGATAAAAACGGTGCAGCACCCCTTTACTGCGGTACAGTTCACCGGCATTGTATTCTGTCTGTCCTTAATAGGATTATACAGCGCCAGCAGCGTATACCATTATGTATCAGGGCCGGAATCTATCGTGAAAAGGCTGAGAAAACTTGATCATTCCATGATATATGTACTGATAGCAGGATCTTATACCCCTCTGCTCTACCAGATCCTTCAAAATCCGCAGAAAACCATTCTCCTAACTGCTATCTGGGTAATAGCTGCCGTAGGCATAATAATGAAACTCTGCTGGATGAATGCACCAAGATGGCTCAGTACTGTTCTTTATATATTAATGGGATGGTTTATTGCCATAGATTTTTCAGCGCTGAAAAGTCTTTCCGGAGAAACACTTTTCTTTCTTATTTCCGGTGGTGTACTTTATACCATAGGGGGAATCATCTATGGCATTAAAAAACCAAACATCAGGAAAATGTTTGGTTTTCATGAGATATTTCATATATTCGTCGTACTGGGCAGCATATGTCATTATTTTATGGTAATATTCATGATATAAAATCTACTGCGGCGTCTGCTGCTTAGCGTCGGTTCTTTTTCCTACCACGAAAAATCTTCCGTCATCAGTATGATAAGCGCAGGTAGACAGCGTTACCAGCTGATCTCCGTACTCGGCAGTAACTCCTGTATCATAAGCTGATATAGATTTTACGCCTTTTACATATTCATTGAAATCAGACCTGGAAGTTATTCCTGCATACTGATAATATTTGAATTCATTTGAATCTTCGGGATATATCTCCGTATACCCTGCTGCCAGCACCTCGTAAGTACCCTGACCTCCTTTGTATATAGTATCAAATCTGAAGGTCCTATGTTCATTAAAAAATTCTTTGTCCTCATATTTCAAAAGATCATGAAACATCGTTCCGTTTTTCATATTATGTCCGTAAATAAGAAAATTGGATGTCGGTACGAATATATCGCTGGTTGCGTCCATAAATGGAGTCCCCGAAGATGTACTCTCCTTGTCGAACCCTCTTCGGATATAGTACTCCGGATCACTCTGAGTCTGCATCACAGGATAGTCTATCTTCGTATCTTCGACAGTCACCCATCCTATGATATCCCCGTTGGCAAGATACAGATCCGCATATTTTCCCATTACTGTACCTTTGTCAGTGATAAGATCCTCCCTTTCCGTCTGAAGATCTTTCAGATCCTCAAGAGCATTCTGCTCTTTCATCCCGTTAATAAAATAGTCTGCAAGAACACCCGCTGAACCTATAAACACTATCAGACATATTATCAAGATTATTTTTCTTCCTAAACCCATATTTTATGTCCCTTTCATAAAATCTTGCTTTATTTGCTCAATTCATTCATGCTGAACAGTTTAATGCCATTTGATGTCAATACATCTATAGCCTTCTGAGGATCCTCAACTTTTATCATAATTACTGCCTCATCATCCTTAGCCTTGATAGTAGAATAAATATAATCTACACCTATATCATTATCAGCAAGTATCTTAAGAACTTTATGAAGACCTCCCGGTTTATCTTCCAAAGATACTGCCACGACTTCTGTAATGCTGGCAGTAAAACCTGCTTTTTTCAATATTTCCGTAGCCACCTCCGGGTCCGGAACAATGCATCTTAGAATACCGAAGTCAACAGTATCAGCAATGGTACTTGCCTTGATATCGATATTGTTATCGGCTAAAATCTTTGTTAAGTCCGCCAGCCTTCCCGTTGTGTTTTCTACAAACACCGACATCTGCTTAATTAACATTTTAATTCCTCCTTTATCCCTTAAAGGTTTCTCGAATCTTTAACTCTAACGGCTTTGCCTTCGCTTCTCGGCAATGTTCCTTCATTGAGGAACTTGACTTTACAGCCGATGCCCAGCATATCTCTCAATGAGTGATCAAGTCTTCCTCTGAGTTCTTCTATAAACTTTATGTTGTCTATGGCAAGTCCGGAAGCCAGCTCAACCTCAAGATCAAATGTGTCTTTATTATTTTCTCTTCCCACATAAATCATATAGTTTATCGTAAGCTCCTCAAACTTAGATATCACTTCTTCTATTTGTGAAGGGAATACGTTAACTCCCCTTATAATAAGCATATCATCAGTTCTTCCCAGAATCTTGCTCATTCTGACCGTAGTCCTTCCGCAGCCGCACTTTTCCCTCATCAGATAACAGAGATCTCTTGTTCTGTATCTTACCATAGGAAAGCCCTCTTTTCCAAGTGTCGTGAATACCAGCTCGCCTATTTCTCCGTCAGGCAATGGCTCAAGAGTTTCCGGATCTATTATTTCAGGATAAAAATAATCCTCCTGCACATGCATTCCTTCATTCTCATCACAGCTGATGGAAACTCCCGGACCTACGATTTCTGTAAGGCCGTAAATATCATAGGCCTTTATTCCCAGACCTTTCTCTATGCTTTCCTTCATTCCCTGAGTCCACGGCTCCGCACCGAAGATTCCCGCTCTCAGCGGCAGATCAGCCGGATCTATTCCTTCCTTTGCAACACCTTCAGCTATGGTAAGGGCATATGAAGGCGTACATGCCAAAGCCGTACTCTTCATATCCTGCATAAACATTATCTGCTTTTTGGTATTGCCGCTGCTCATGGGAATAACCGTAGCTCCAATGGTTTCCGCTCCGATATGCGCTCCCAGACCTCCTGTAAAAAGACCGTATCCGTAAGCAACCTGAACCACTGATTTACTGTCCTGTCCTGCACTTGCCATAGCTCTGGCTACACATTCTCCCCAGATTTCCAGGTCTTTCCTCGTGTAACCTGCAACTTTAGGCTTGCCGGTCGTTCCTGATGAAGCGTGTATCCTCACTATTTCTTCCATGGGTTTTGCAAAGAGTCCTGTCGGATAATTTGCAGCAATATCCTCTTTTGTTATGAAAGGTAATTTTCTTATGTCGTCTAAGGATTCTATATCCTCAGGCTTAACACCAGCATCATCCATTTTCTTTCTATAGTAAGGCACATTGTCATACTCATATTTTACGGTTTCCTTTAATTTTTTTAATTGCAGAGCTCGCATTGTTTCACGATCTGCGCATTCTATTTCCTTATTCCAAATCATTCTGCAACTTTTCCTTTCATTTGTCTGTCCGCCTTAGGCGATCGTACAGGCTTTTTTAAGATTTATGCGTTTCTTCCCATTTCAAACGCTTTTTTATTCAGTTCTACAAACTTTGGTTTTACATTCTCCTCGATAACCTTGATCCACGCAGCTTCATCAAAAGGAAGATCCTTTGAGGCTGCTCCCAGAAGAACCACATTCACAGCTTTGACACTTCCGCATTCTTCTGCTATCTCAAGAGCATTAAAAGCTTTAATAGTACCGGCCTTTTCCCGAAGTGTCTGCATGATATGCTCCGGGTACTTATCCTGTCCGAGAATCACTGGCATAGGAAGAATTTGCTGTGTATTAACATACATAGTTCCTCCTTTTTTAAGATAAGGCAGCCATCTGTATGCTTCCAACTCTTCAAAGGCAATTATGACATCAGCATCTCCCTCTTCTATTAGAGGGGAATTTACTGTATCTTCACTTATTTTTACATGAGTAACTACACTTCCGCCTCTTTGTGCCATTCCGTGTACTTCGGAAAGTTTTACATCAAAACCCTTTGCCAAAGCGAGATTGCCCAGAAGCACGCTGGCAAGCAATGTTCCCTGTCCGCCTACACCTACTATAAGTATATTTGACTTATTCATGCTATTTGTCCTCCTTTGCTTTTGAATCTATCTCTATAGCGTCGAAAGGACATACCTCTGCACAAAGCTCACAGCCTACACATCTATCCGGTACTATGAACGGTCTGCCGTCCTTTTCCTCGATAGCAGGACATCCTATCTTCATACACATCTTGCAGTTCTTACACTTATCAGTAACAGTGTAAGGGATATCCGGCTGTTTTACTATAAGAGCACATGGTCTCTTTGTTATTATGACAGATAATTCGCCTCTCTCCGTTTCAGTCTTTATTACTTCTTCCAGTTCCTTGATCTTAAACGGATCTATCTCTGTTATATGTTTCACTCCGCAGGCTCTGCACATTGCCGCAATATCTATCGCCGGAGCTTCATCGCCCTGCGCGTTTTTTCCTGTAGACGGATTATCCTGGTGACCTGTCATGCCGGTGATTCTATTATCCAAAATTATCACTGTTCCTTTAGATCCATTATAGTTCATATTAACAAGGCCTGTAATTCCCGAATGGAAGAATGTAGAATCTCCCAAGACAGCCACTACATCCTTGCTGTCGCCTATGGCCTTTTCAAAACCGTGGGCCATTGTGATGGAGGCCCCCATGCAAAGGCATGCATCCATTGCCGATGTCGGAGGAAGTGAACCCAGAGTATAACATCCAATATCGCCAAGTACGGTTTTCTTAAGCTTGCTCAATACGTGAAAAAGACCTCTGTGAGGGCATCCTGCGCATAAAAGAGGCGGTCTTCCCGGAACATTGTCGATCTCTATGGTTTCTGCCACAGGCATACCGAAAGCTGCTCTTATCATATTAGCGCTGTACTCACCCTGTATAGTAAACATATCCTTACCGCCGGCCAGCTTCACACCCATAGCTCTTATCTGTTCTTCAAAATAAGGATTTCCTTCTTCTATAACATAAAGTTTATCGACTTTTGAAGCAAAATCCTCTATCAGCTTCTTCGGAATAGGATTGATAAGTCCCATTTTCAGTACGCTGACCTCCGGAAGAGCTTCCTTAACATACTGATAACAGATCCCGCTGGTAATGATTCCTATGGAAGTGTCATTAATCTCCACTCTGTTGATATCCATGGTATTACTATCTTCAGCTATCCGGTTCATGCGTTCTTCCTGGATTATATGTAACTTTTTGGCCATAGCAGGCATGGCAACGTACTTCTGTATATTTTTTTTATATGGAATCCTGTCTTTTTCAACTCTCTGTCCCATTTCAACTATCCCTCTTGAATGGGACAGCCTCGTATTTGATCTCAGAAGCACTACTGTATCATACTTTTCACTGATCTCATAAGCAAGTTTCATATAATCCTTACATTCCTGAGCATTTGCCGGCTCCAGCATAGGAACTCCGGCGCTTCTTCCGTAATATCTTGAATCCTGCTCATTCTGACTGGAATGGCACCCGTTATCATCAGCCACCAGAATCACAGCTCCCCCTGTAACACCTGTGTACGCCGCTGTGAAAAACGGATCAGCCGCTACATTCAGACCTACGTGTTTCATACATGAAAGAGAACGCACGCCCCCTATGGAAGCTCCTACAGCAACTTCTGTACCCACCTTCTCATTAGGCGCCCACTCCACATGAATTTCATTGTATTTTGCTAAATTTTCCGTTACCTCTGTACTGGGAGTCCCCGGATATGATGACACGACTTTAACGCCGGCCTCATAGGCTCCTCTCGCAAAGGCTTCATTGCCCAGCATAATTTTCTTTTCCATATCTGTATCTTCTACCTTTCTTTTCCATTGAACCGCCGGCGGCGACTTTTCGGACTGCGCCTACCCGGCTTTTCTGTTTACTACTTATGTGTTCTCTTGTCTATTACTTTCTTTCCCTTACCTTCATATCTCGGCAGTGTTCCCGGTGTAACCAATGTTATCTTGGCATCTATATTGAGAACCGATTTTATATTATGCCTTATTTTAGCTCTCAGGTTTTCCAGTTTATTATAATCATCAAGCAGCGAAGCATCAGAGAACTCTATTCTTATCTCTATTCTGTCAAGATAGTCCTCTGTAGTCACTATGATCTCATAAAATGGCTCTATCTCATTCATAGCCATTATCACAGACTCTATCTGAGAAGGGAACACATTGACACCTCTGATAACCATCATATCATCTGTACGCCCCTGTACTTTGTTCATTCTCATGGACGTCCTTCCGCATTCACACGGCTCATCATTCAGCCATGTAATATCCCTTGTTCTGTATCGGAGCATAGGGAAAGCCTCCTTAGTAAGAGTTGTTATAACAAGCTCTCCCTTATCCCCCGTGGGCAGAGGCTCCAGCGTATCAGGATCTATTATTTCCGAGATAAACTGATCTTCAGCGATATGCAGTCCCTTTTTAAGATAGCACTCTCCCGAATATCCCGGTCCCCCCACTTCCGAAAGACCGTAATTTTCCGTTGCCAATATACCCAGCTGAGCTTCGATTTTCGCTCTCATTTCTTCTGTATGACCTTCTCCTCCAAAAAGGGCAAGTCTCAGTTTTATAGTATCCTTATCTATACCTTTTTTCTCTATTTCATCAGCCAGATACAATGCGTATGAAGGGGTTGCTATGAGAATTGTACTTCCGAAATCCTGCATGAGCATTATCTGTCTGTCAGTATTGCCGCTGGACAACGGAACTACCATCGCTCCTATCTTCTCCATCCCGTAATGCAGTCCGAATCCTCCTGTGAACAGGCCATATCCGAAAGCAATCTGCACTATATCATCGGCAGTTCCTCCCGCCGCACAGATAACCCTTGCCATAATCTCTGACCAATTATCCAGATCATTTCTTGTATAGCCTACAATCTTAGGTTTGCCTGTCGTTCCCGATGATCCATGAACTCTTACCACATCTCTCTTTGGCACTGCAAAAAGTCCAAAAGGATAATTGTTCTTCAGATCGTCTGCCGTAGTAAACGGAATATGTTTTAAATCGGTCAATGTCCTGATATGTTCGGGCTTAAGCCCGATCTCATCAAACTTATTCTTATAGAACGGCACATTGTTGTAACAGACCTGTACTGTCTTTTTCAATCGATCGAGCTGGATAGCGTTTTTGGTCTCCCTATCGGCACATTCCATCTCTTTGTTCCAAATCATGTGTTCCATTTTATTTCCTTCTTTATTATTATGTAGGTAACATCATCAAAACCGATTCTGCTCCTATATTAATATACCATAAAATCACCGAAATTCATATATTTTATTATCCGCCACTAAAGGGAGAAATGGTATGGAAACTATTCTAAAAGATAAAAATAAGCTGCTGTATTAATCTCAGTTAACACAGCAGCTTGATTTCAGTAATTTAATTTTCACCCTGAAGTTTATCGTAAACTATTTCTCCGTCAAATATTGTCATGTCAGTTTTAGTAGAAAGCATATTATCTATATTTTCAAATATATTGCGGCTAAATACATTTATATCGGCAAATTTGCCCTTTTCAACAGTCCCCAGTTTATCTTCCATACACATCATATAGGCAGGTCCTATAGTAGAATTCTTCAAAGCTTCGGCAACTGTGAATTTTTCCTGCGGATTCCAGCCTTCTTGCGGCATATCATTAGCCATTCTCCTTGTGACCGCTCTGTAAACAGTGTCTACAGGATCCAGATCAACAATAGGATAATCAGTGCCAAAAGCTACTCTCGCTCCATTTTTTTCAAGAGTCTTTCCTATCCATGACAAACGAAGCCGTTTTTCATCAAGCATGATAAATGCCGGATGAATTTCAAGAGAATCTATAACTATATGCGAAGGCTGTATGCTGGCTATGGTATTAGTCTTTGCAAATCTTCCGATATCGTCTTCATGAATAACTTCTATATGCCCGATAGTATTTCTCACATCTTTCTCCCCATACTCCTTTCTTGCTGTCTGGTAAGCATCAAGAGCCATTCTTACCGCTCCGTCACCGCAGGCATGCAGCCTCATGGCTATATCATTTTTATAACATTGTCGGCTCTTCTCATTAAGCCATTCCTGATCCACCAGAGGCTGAGAACAAAACCCCGGACGATCTGAATAATCCTCAACCATATATCCTGTATATGCCAGAGGAGTTCCATCTATAAAACCTTTCAGCCCTAAAAACCTCAGCTTATCCGAATTATACTCGTCTCTGAGCTTTATTGCCTCTTGTATATCCATTTCCATATGAGGAGCAAAAAATACTCTCATTTTCAGCTGATTCTTCTTTTCAAGACGCCTGCATGCTTTATGCTTCATTATCCTCATTACATGAACAGCCCCAATGGAGGTTATTCCCTTACTGTGAGCAACATCCATAAAAGCCTTTATCATCTCCTCTTCCATAACAGAAGATGCATTGAGGGCTTTTTCCGTCACCATCTCCATGGCAGGCTGTTCAAGAAAAAATCCTGTAGGCTCTCCATCTTCATCTCTGCCTATCGTTCCTCCTTCAGGATCAGGAGTATTTCTATCAATGCCACACAGCTCAAGGGTCTTACTGTTTACCCATACTGAATGTAATTCATTATTAAAAGCTATTACCGGCCGATCAGGAAAGTACTTATCCAATGACGCCTTACTCGGCAACTTTGCCTCCGGCCATCTGTAATTATGCCATCTGAAACCTATGACCCATTCGTCATTTCGTTTTTTGTAAGCATCATAAAGCATTTTTGCAGCCTCTTCTTCTGTATTTGATTCATATATATCTACAGTTCCGGCATGCAAAGCGCCGAGAAACAAATGTACATGCCCATCTATAAGCCCCGCTGTCACAGTTCTGTCACCACAGTCTTTTATTTCATATTTACAAGGATCGTTATACTTATCTGTATCTCCTTTTACCACAGATTTTATCTTATTTCCCTCAATCTCTATATAACCTGCAAAGGGAGTATCGGCAACACTATCGTAAATACATGAGCTTTTCAATACTAAATTCATTGCGCCTTCCTTTCTGCGGCAGCAGCCGCCAACTGCAAAGCCAGAGGAAAACAACATTCTCTCTGGCTTTCAAAAGCTTATAGTTTATCGTAAACGACTTCTCCGTCGAACACAGTCATCACCGTTTCAGTGGAAAGCATATCATCAGTATCTTCAAATATGTTACGGCTGAATACATTTATATCTGCAAGCTTTCCTTCTTCCAGAGAACCCAATTTATCTTCCATGCACATCATATAGGCGGGCCCTATAGTTGAATTTTTTAGAGCCTCGGATACCGTGAATTTTTCCTGCGGATTCCAACCTTCCTCAGGAAGATTATCCTCCATTCTTCTCTTGACTGCCCTGTACACCGAATCTACAGGATCCAAGTCTACGATAGGAAAATCCGTACCAAAGGCTACCTGCGCGCCGTTTTTCTCCAGCGTCTTTCCTATCCACGACAGGCGCACCCTCTTTTCATCCATCATATCAAATATAGGATGCTTTTCCAGCGACTCCATTAACATATGGCACGGCTGTATGCTGGCTATGGTATTAGTCTTTGCGAATCTTCCGATATCATCTTCATGGATTACCTCTATATGCTCGATAGTATTCCTCACATCCTTTTCGCCCAGCTCTTTTCTGGCTATTTCAAAGGCGTCCAGCGCCATTCTTACCGCTCCGTCTCCGCAGGCGTGAAGCCTCATGGCAATATCGTTCTTATAACATTCTCTGCTTTTTTCATAAAGCCATTCTCTATCTACGAGAGGTTCCGAACGAAAACCCGGGCGATCTGCATAAGGCTCTACCATATATCCGGTATATCCCAACGGTGTTCCATCAAGGAAACCTTTCAGTCCCAAAAATCTCAGCTTATCTGAAGTATATTCTTTCTTAAGCTTAATTGCTTCATCTATATCCATCTCCATGTGAGGAGCAAAGAAAACTCTGACCTTGAGCTTATCCTTTTCTTCAAGACGTCTGCAAGCTTCATTCTTCATTATTCTGAGGACATGAACTGCACCTACTGTGGTAACGCCTTTGGTGTGAGCCATATTTATAAAACCTTCTATCAACTCTTCTTCTCTCTCAGGCGAAACGTCAAGGGCCTCTTTGGTAACAAGCTCCATGGCAGGCTGCTCCAACAGATATCCTGTAGGTTCGCCGTTCTCATCTCTTGCTATAGTACCACCCTGTGGATCGGGAGTCTCCTTGTTGATACCGCAAATCTCCAAAGTTTTACTGTTTACCCATACGGCGTGCAGCTCATCATTAAACGCGATTACAGGACGATCCGGGAAATATTTGTCAAGGGATTCCTTGCTGGGAAGCTTGGAATCAGGCCATCTGTAGTTAGACCATCTAAATCCCAGCACCCATTCATCGTCACGGTCTTTATAAAATTCATACAGTTTCTCCGCAGCCTCTTCTTCCGTATCTGTAAAATAAAGATCTATGGTAGCATTATACAAAGACCCCAAAAACAGATGTATATGTCCGTCCATCAGCCCTGCTGTTATTGTTTTGTTGCCGCAGTCCTTAACTTCGTACATGGACGGATTATTATACTTATCCGTTTCGCCTTTCACCACATCTTTGATCCTGTTACCTTCAATTTCTATGTATCCCGCAAACGGAGTGTCACTGATGCTGTCAAAAATACATGTACTTTTCAATACTAAATTCATAATATCCCCCTATTCTGCAGACATCCAAATGCCTGATGCTCTGTCTTCCGGTTTGTTTTTTTGTAATAATAATATACTGCAATTAAAATTATCCGTAAATTCTTTTATTGCTAATTCTTTTATTATTCAGAAAAAACATTTGTCTTTTTTGCTCCTTTTTTTTATAATATATACACAAATAGCAACTAAGTTCTACAAAGGTCAAGGTGTATTATGCTGAAAAATATAACTTACGAAAAAGACTTGCCCGTTAAAATAGAGATCGCCTCTGTTTCAAACTATCCTATACATATGCATCCCGATATCCAGCTTATATATGTGCTGGAGGGACATGTAGATCTTAATCTGACATTTAAAACATATCGTCTTAAAAAAAATGATTTCCGTTACATACACAGCGAAGATATCCATTCTCTCAGCTCTGAAGACAACAGTAACATTGTACTTATCCTGAGCGTCGACATAGAATATCTGGAAAAAATATTTCCCAATATACGTACTGCCGTCATCACTATGCCGACAGACAAGACGCTGCTGCTTTACAATAATCAGCAGCTCCAGCTCAAATACTGTATTTTTCTGCTCCTAGACGAATTCCTCAAACGTACTGAAGGATTTCACACACGTGTAAAAAAGACACTGAAAACTATATTCGGAATCATTTACCGCGAATTCCGAGGATTTACAGTGGATAGAGAACACAAAGCATTCGTCTACAAAAGGCTTCAAGACATAAGACAAACTGAACGGCTGGGAGAAATAATTGATGATATCTATAAAAATTATGTAGAACCTTCTACTCTTGAAGAGATTGCATCAAGACAAAACCTGAATCCTTACTATCTGTCTCATTTATTTTCTCAAACTATAGGTATAAACTACAGAGATTTCATAAATATGGTCCGGGTAGAAACATCAGAATACGACCTTCTGTCCTCCGATCTTTCTATATCCCATATAGCTTTAAGTTCCGGTTTTTCAAACTCTTCTTATTACAATAAACATTTTACGTTCTGGTTTGGCATGTCGCCCCAGGAATACAGAAAGAAGTATATAGATAAAACCATAGCAAAAATGGAACCCAACATCAAATTTTATAATATAAAAGACTGCTCCGAAGTCATACATAAAAATCTTGACAGCCTTAAGACATCCTTCGGCGACTTACCCACCGAACCTGTAAGCCAGACAATCCAAATAGATCAGATAGATTTCACTGATTCTCTAAAAATTCATACCGGACTTGTCTGCCATAACCCGGATCTCCTCGATCTGCCGGATGATTACTTCTGTCATGATAAATTGCTCAGTCCCGACTTCATAAGAAAATACTTCTCTTCTGTGAAAATAATAATAGACAGCCATCCACACAAAAAAGGAGACAGCATCAAACCGGACATGTACAGTAGTATTAAAAGTACACTGGACAGCATAGTGACAAAACATACCTGCAGTTTCAGTCTGGGGTCAACACAAAATGATGAAACTATCTATACCCTCGGATATATAAAAACTCCCCTTTATTATCTGCTGCGTTTTTTCACTCAAAAATATGAAAGTATATATGTAGACACATACTATATAATATTAAAAAAAGAATCATCTTATCACATTTTATGCTGGAACCTGAATCTTACACATGAAAAGGAACTAACCATAAAATCAGAAAGTATCTCTGCCGGAAGTTTCGTTACCATAAGCAAAATAAATATAGACGATTACTCCAGATACCTATCCGAGATACATCGCATATATCCAAAAAAGCACTATGAAGATATGCACTGCGAAACCGTAAAAAGGATACTGGAACAGAAACTGTTTTCCCATGAGACATCATTTTTTACTGAAGGCCGCATCAATATACCAACCCACCTTCATAGTAAAAGCATCTGTTTCATCAGCATAACATCAACTGTAGAGCAGTAAATCAAAATGCCTGAGATCAGACATAATTTGATCTTAGGCATTTTAATATCTTTATTGCTGTTATTCCTTAGGTTTGCAGACAAACAGCAACATAATACGGGATTTAAAATGCCTGAGATTTAAAAATCGGCAATCCGAATAGCAAGAATAATATATAATTTTCTGAAAACATCTTGTAATCTAAACATACCCAAAGGAGGGGTGTATTTTCCGGAAAAAATAAAACTAATTTCGCCGATATTTTTCATCGGTAAACTTTGTTACATTCAGTCAATATCGCAAAGCGATATTTTCTGCATAATAAAAACTGATATATTTTAAAAAGGAGGAGTAAAATGAGCAACAGATCTGATACTCATACCGAAGTAGCAAATGGCTCTGCCACAATGCATAAAACCAGATTTTCTCTGGCCGGAATAGTATTTCTCATATTTTGTATGTGCGCTGCGGGAGCTTTCGGTGTCGAAGATATGATCCCAAGTGTGGGACCAGGGCTGACTATAGTCTTACTGGTTATAATACCCATTCTATGGGCTGCACCTATGGGGATCTACACAGCTGAATTAGGAGCCTTAGCACCTGTTGACGCAGGTCCTTATGTATGGATGAAAATGGCTTACGGAGAAATGTGGGGATTCTGCATGAACTGGTGGCTCATGCTTGCCATCTATCTGGGACAGGCCGCATATGTTGTTATCGCTGTAGGGTACATAGGGAAAGTTATCGCTCTGACACCTCTGGCCGCCACTATAATAAAGGTAGCCATTGTAGTGATCCTAACTATTGTAAATCTTATAGGGCTAAAGGAAGTCAGCATTCTCAGTACAGTTTTCTCCATAATAATTATAGTAATGTTCGCACTTGTAACCATAGTAGGTTTTGCAAACTGGAACTATAATCCAATAGAACCATTTATTCCTGAAGGTTCTGATATAGTAAGCAGTTTAGGTACCGGCCTCGCCATAGGTATATGGCTGTATTGCGGTTACATACAAATATCAAATCTGGGAGGAGAAATATCCAATCCGGAAATCGTTCCAAAAGGAATGAAAGTATCCATTATAATAATCGCACTCAATTTCCTGTTGCCTACTATTGCAGGTTTGGCTTCTCTGGGAAATTACGCAAACTGGGGAACAGGTATCGAGGAAGGCGCCCTTAATTATTCATCGGTGCTCATACATTATACAGGCCCTGCCTTGGGAATCGCTTTTATGATAATGGCTGTAATATCATCATGTTCAACTACAAATTCTGTTATCGCCAGCGGATCAAGACTTTTCCTCATATTAGCAGAAGACAATTTATGTCCGGGATTCCTGTCTAAGCTAACAAAGAAAAGCAAAATGCCTTTTTGGCCGATAATAATTCTGGCAGTTGTTACCATTATATTTGTCAATTTTGACTTTTCTATGATAGTAAACATTGTTTCTCCTGTTTTATTCATACTTTATGTAGGACTTGCCTTTGCTTTTCTGAAAATAAGGAAAAAGTATCCTGTCGAAGAAAGAACCGTATGGTATGCAAAGGGAGGAAAAGCTCTAAAAGCCTATGTCATAGGAGGAATGTTCCTGATTGGTTTCATCGGTATCATGGTAAACGGACTGGAATTTTTTACATTCAGTTTTCTCATAACCATTTCAGGTCTTATAGCTTATATAGCCTTTAAACGATTGTATGGTGGTCTATACAAAAATCAGCCTGAAAAATATCCGATCAACCCTAAGACAAAATTAGCTCAGGGAGATATATGGAGAATGGGAATCTTTTTCATAATATTTGGACTGCTGATGTTCGCAGGATCCTTCATCATTTCATGGTATGAAGGTTCATGGGGCCCTGCATATTATCTGGAAACATATGGAGAAGGACTGCTGAGTAATTTCTATGGTATGATCTCCATATGCAGATGGTGCGGTCTAGGCGGCGCTATATTAGGAGTGATCCTGTTTATTATTGGCTGCAAAACGGATAAGATTTCTGATACAAAATAAACATATATTTTACAAATTACATTTCTTTGTTTGACTTATATGATATTATACATATATGTATTAACATTCGATACCGCAGCGAGGAGAAAAAGTTATGAAAACAAAGATCTTAACAAAAAAAATTAAAATTCATATTACCGCAGTCACTTTGGCTGCGGTAATGTTCTGTACGATCCCTGTTTTTACATGGACAGGCATAGCACAAACAGTTTCGGCACAGGAAAAAACATCATTCATAGATAAAGACGGTACAGACGGTTATTCCGGCAATTCACTCTTTGCCGAAAATCTCGATTTCACAATAAGCTCCAATGATGAGCTATCTAAAACTCAGCCTCTGGGGATTAATCAAGATCAGGCCGCAGGCTCACCGGCAACCCCCGCAAAAAACACGGCAAATGAAGGCAGATGTGGTATGATGTCTCTTACGCACACTGATTTTCCTGAACTTCAACCGAGCCCACAGAAAAGATCAAAAACCGACAGCTCTTACAATATAGGAGATACTAAAACTATTTACAGTGACTATTATAACGGTCGTCCTGCCAGCTTCCAAATCGAAGTTGCCGCCGTAGGCGATACATGTACCATATGGAGAAGTGTGGAATACAGAAACTTTTTAACAAATGATCAGGCAAAATCTTATGCCGACGATATAGATAAGAAAATCAACAACTCCATGAAGGCTGCTTTCGGTGACTGGAGCCTTGCAGATGTAGACGGAGACGGTAAGACAGCCTTTGTTTTTTATCCCATGGACTTTGCAGGATTCTTTTATGCAGCCGACTTGTTCACGCAAGAAGAATACGAATACGCCACAGGAAATGTTATGGATATGCTCCACATGGGAACAGCCCAGACAGACAGCACAATAACACTGAGCACCCTGGCTCATGAGCTTCAGCATCTCGTGAACTTCGCACAGACCGGAGGTTTTTGCGATTCATGGCTTAATGAAATGTTTTCACAAAGCGCTATAGCCGTTACAGGTCTGGCGACAACCAATTCGGTCTATGAAGTGGATGCGCTTGTAGAATTCACTAATAAAAACGGATATTCTTCGCCTTTTATATATAAAGACTATTATGTTCCCGACAATGAAATGACAGTCTATCCTTACGGAAGCTGGTACCTTTTCGGCAGATATCTTGCAAATCAAACAAAAGGCCTTCCCGGAGGCGGAGATTCTATATATAAAACCATTTTAGACAAACAAACAGGAGAAAACAATCTCGGCCTGAACGAAATCGAATCTGCGCTGAAAGATACAGGATACATCGCAAAGGACGGTAAAGCCTCCAATATAGAAGAAGTAATTACCAATTATAATATTGCCCTGTATCTTAGAGAAGCATCAGGTATCTACTCCCTCAGCAGCGACAGCAAAAATCCATCTAATGTAGACGGTGTGCAGGTAGACAAAATTTTTGAAAGTTCAATAGACCTGAAAGAAATCCCCGGAGGCGGAGCTGCGACACTTCTCATAAATGACAGCAGTTTTCCTATAATTCCCGAATCACCTGGAGAAGATATATGTTTTGCAGGCATACAGACTGAGTTTATGTACGGAGCCTATGCTGAAAATGCAAGAAAAAACATGACATGGGGAGATAAAATAACCCTTGTCTGCATGGATACTGACTCCGAAATACGATATACCACAGATGGAACAGATCCGCTTACTAACGGCAAAATATACAGCGAGCCTGTGACTGTTACGGAGCCTATGATCCTTTCTTTCTGTACAGTAAACAAAACCGGCAATCACTCGCGTACCGAAACAATAAAAATAACAGAAGTTGCAGCCGGAGACGTAAATGCCAGCCAGTCTTCCGGTTTCTTGGAAAAAGGTACGCAAATCACACTTTCCACTAATATGGACGGCGCTGTAATAAGATATACAACAGATGGAAGCACACCTTCCAAAGATAAGGGAACTATTTATAAAAACGCCATTACAATAGAAGAGACAACTACTTTAAAAGTACTTTCATATTCATCTGTTAATGATAAAATTCTTCCCAGCAATATAAAAACTTTTGTATATGAGGTCGGCGAGGGAAAAGGCGACAGATATGAAGCAAATAATACAAAAAATGATGCCACAGCCCTGAGCTTTCCGGGAGAAATCGAGGCTACAATTCATAATTCCGAAGATATTGACTGGTACAGCTTTACACTTGATAACAAAGCAGATCTCAGCCTTACTCTAACGCCTCCTGCAGACATATCTGTCGGTCTTTATCTATATGACGAAACAGGAAAAGAACTGAAAAAATCAGTACATGACAATAAATCACAGAACATAAGATATGAGGCAGGCTCGGGAAAATATTTTCTCAAAGTAAAAAGTCTCGATAAAACTTTTTCACAGAAAAATACATATAAACTCAGCCTGAAAAAAGAACTGAACTCTGATGCTATAAAAGACCTTGATTTTTCCGAAAAAAACATGCTTACAGCACTTACAGACAAAGATGGAAGCAGCTACGCTTATAACACAGGAATTAACGGCGGAGGACACTTCCTTATGTCAATGGCTTACTTCTCCAATTGGGACGGTCCTGTAAACGAAAATGATGATCCTTATCCTTCTCCGGGAAAAGAAGAAAGTTCAAACTACGATTATAAAGACTTATCTTCAAAGGCAGAATATCATATCCAAAATGCACTTTATCTGCCAAACGAAACTAATGAAAGCTTTATTGAACATGTTAAAAACGGCGTTTACAATTACGGCGCTGCAGACATTTATATTCTTGCCGCCAACGCTTACTATACACCTGACGGATTGAACTGGTACATCGATGAGGCTTATGAATATCCGACTCGAAATGATGGCGGACATATTGTTACCATAGTAGGCTGGGATGACAATTACAAAAAAGAAAATTTTAAGGGTAATCCGAATTATACCGGGGGCAATGAGCTTCCTCAGCCAAAAAATGACGGAGCCTTCATCGTTAAAAACTCATGGGGAGAAAATACCGGCGATAACGGATATTTTTATCTTTCATATGAAGATGCTTTTATGACAACCAACAACCCTGCAATATTTATTGCCGATGAATCGCCTGATAACTACAATCACCAATATTTCAACGATATTGCCGGAAATGTATCGACAATCTCCTCTGATACAAGCTTTTCAGCAGAAGAACATTTTATCAACGAAAGCAGTTCACCGGAACTTCTGCAGGCAGCATCATTTCAGATATTAAGTTCTGACACACGATATGAGATTTTCATTACTTGCAATGAAGAGACAAAGAAAGTCTCCGAAGGTGTAAAAAAATATGCAGGTTTTTATACAGAAAGACTTTCTGAGCCCATATTGATACCGCCAGGGAGCAATTTTTCAGTAAAGGTTTATCTGGAAAGTACAAAAGAAGACAATAAAATAAGCATGGGCGCAAGTTCAAATTACGGGGACTCCATTTCCTGCATACGTCCTCAATCAAATGTTGCTTTCTTAGAATCAAACGGCAAAAAAGAAGATATTGGCGAATACGGGATTTTTCCTTGCATACGCGCCTATACTCGTAACGTTGATACCGACAGCTATATAAAAACCACACCAAACGACTTAAAAAAGACATCAAAAAATAAAAACACTCAAGATAATATCAATAACAATTTATATGATAATATTTCAAACGATATTGATATCAACCCATTGAATATCAAATCAAAAAACGGTGTTCTGACCCTTAATCTCCCAAATGCCAGCGGAACGGAATCTTTCGACGGAAATCTGCCCGAAAGTTTTGATTTAAGAGATACAGGAACTCTGACGCCAGTACGCAATCAAGGCAATCTGGGAAGCTGCTGGACCTTTGCAGCAATGGCTTCTGCAGAAAATACCGCTGCCAGAAACGGAGGTTTCGCAAAAGATTATCCTGAAAGTATAACCCTTGACTGCAGCGAAAAAAATATACTGCTCACAAAAGATTCTTCCGGAATACCGGTCGAATTATCAGCTTCAATTATCGGCTCCAATAATCCTTCCAGTACTAAAATACACTGGAGTATAAGTGGGGATGCAGACAGTGTGAGCCTCGACTGTACCGAGAGCTTCAGCGGAGAAAAAGCTCAGATTCTCACTGCCCTCAAACCGGGAACAGTAACAGTAACTGCATCAAGTGACGCTGATATGACCCTTAAAGCCAGCTGTACACTGACTATTACTGCAAAAGGAGTTGAAAAAATCACTCTTGATCCGACTGAGATGACCATAAAAAAAGGAGATACCAGGCAGATACACGCGCAGACAAGTCCATCTGATGCGATAGATTCCTCTATCATATGGAAAAGCAGTGATCCTTCAATAGCATCAGTAGATAACAACGGAAATGTCACAGCTATATCCGGCGGCAAAACTGTCATAACGGCAAAATCAGGAAACGCAAAAGCCAGTACTACTGTCACTGTAAAAGGTTCTCCTGCTGTAAATCCCGGAAATTCTGAGAAAAACAGTTCGTCAAAAACCGGAGATAATATAAACATAACGTTATATATAACTCTGGCATTCCTTGCGGTGGCAGCAGGAGGCGCAGCAATACATAAAAAGCGCCGCAGCTGATTATTTTATAATCTATATGAATAAATATATTATGCGAACATAGGAGAATCTTTGATATCTCCTATGTTTTTTTATAAAGCATACATCAAGATTTTTATGATTTATAAATACCGGTTGACATTCTCGTTCAAAACGTGTAGACTCTATATTAAAGTTGATAGAGGTGCGGTAAATAACAGTAATCGAACTGAGGCGGCAGCCAATGAAGTCGGTGAAAGGAGATACCGCCGAAGGATCTTGTCAGGCATGGCGGATTTCTGGGATATGATGATAACACGTCATATACTCCTGCTCACAAAATCTGAGCAGAGGCGCTATCGGTCAACAGAAAAACATTTGCGTTTCTTGTTGCATCGATAGGATGCAACTTTTTTTTACATATTTTTACCTGATAATTTCGAGGAGGAAACAAAATGGCATTATTTAGAGGATGCGGAGTTGCTATAGCAACTCCATTTAATGAAGATGGTTCAGTGGATTTTAAGGCTTATGGTAATCTCATCAACTGGCAGATAGAACAGGGAATCGACGCTATTATCGCATGCGGAACTACAGGAGAAGCTTCCACTATGGATGACGAAGAACACATCGCAACCATCAAATTCTGTGTTGATACAGCAGCAGGAAGAGTCCCTGTCATAGGAGGAGCCGGCAGCAATGATACTGCACATGGAATCAACCTGGCAAAAAGAATAGAAAAAGAAGCAGGTGTCGATGCCTTACTTCTGGTTACACCTTATTACAATAAGTGTTCACAGCAGGGGCTTATAGAACATTACACAGCAACCGCAAATGCTGTTTCCGTCCCTTGTATTCTGTACTCAGTACCGGGACGTACAGGAGTGAATATCGCGCCTTCCACCGTAGCTGCACTTTCCAAACACCCTAATATCGTGGCTATTAAAGAAGCCAGCGGGGATATTGCTCAGGTTGCCGAAATATGCAGGCTTGTTCCTGAGGATTTTGCCGTATACTCAGGAAACGACGATATGGTTGTTCCTCTTCTTTCACTGGGAGGCGACGGATATATCTCTGTAATCGCCAATATTATGCCAAAAGAATCGGTTGAAATGTCCAAGAGCTTTTTTGAAGGAAACATTGAAAGAGCAAGAGAACTTCAGCTTTCTATGAAACCTATCATCGACAGTATGTTCGCCGATGTGAATCCGATTCCGGTAAAGGCTGCTCTTGCTAAGATGGGTATGTTCAAACCGTTTTTCAGACTTCCACTCTGTCCGCCTTCCGAAGCCGTGGATAAGAGAATAGAAGATGAAATGAAAAAAATGGGACTGATATAAAATTCAAAAAATATAACTTTATACAAAACAAAAGACTCTTTGAAATCTCAAAGAGTCTTTTTATATGATTATATCAGATATATTAATAGCTCATTTTGTCCACATTGTAAAGAAAAATTTCCTTAAAAACCAATCTTATCTAACGTTTTGTTCTTTATTATACCCATTCTTTTCTGCTACAGTCAATGCCACATCAGGATGGGATAAAGTCACATTTCCATAAGCCATACATAACTTAATAATAGATATGTTTTAACATATCTATTTAAACAGACAGGGGGTAATTTAATGTCTTACAATAATCGGCTCAACGGCCATTCTAATAAATGCCAGCCTCAAAGTTGCCGTCCTCCTCAAAATCTCTGCTGTTCTCCGCATTATATAACAGGGCCTACAGGAGCTCAGGGCGAAAGGGGAGTAGCCGGGCCTCAAGGTCAGGCGGGTATACCTGGCCCTCAAGGTGAGCCCGGCCCTGCCGGACCTCAAGGCGAAGCAGGGCCTGCCGGACCTCAAGGAGAAAGAGGA
>NZ_JBKTXS010000024.1:0-32602 GCF_046951855.1 Lentihominibacter sp.
TTCTAAATCTACTCAGACAGCAGAATTCGGAAAGAGATATCCTGAAAGATTTTTTAATATGGGTATAGCAGAGCAGAATTTATATGCCTCAGCAGCCGGTATCGCTCTTTCGGGGAAAATAGTATGTGCCAGTACTTTTGCGATGTTTGCGGCAGGGAGAGCTTTTGAGATAATAAGGAATTCCATAGGATATACCAAGGCGAATGTTAAAATCTGTGCTACTCATGCAGGGATAACGGTAGGTGAGGACGGAGCAAGTCATCAGACTTTTGAAGATATAGCGCTCATGCGAACGATTCCCGGTATGACGGTAATAAATCCTTCGGATGCAGTCTCGGCAGAAAAACTGCTGCAGCAGGCCATAGACATGACAGGTCCTTGTTATGTAAGACTGGGACGTGCAGCTGTACCTGTATTTTATGATGAAAATGATGACATAACTTTAGGAAAGGGAAATGTTGTTAAAGACGGAAAAGACGTGGCAGTGATAGCCACAGGGATAATGGTCAATGAGGCTGTTGAAGCGGCTAAGGTATTGGAGAAGGAAGGTATAAACGTCAGAGTTATAGATCTTCATACTATAAAGCCTCTTGATGAAGAGATAATAATTAAAGCTGCGGAAGAGACCAAAGCTATAGTTACAGCTGAAGAACATTCCGTAATAGGCGGTCTTGGCAGTGCTGTGGCTGAAACCGTAGTAAAAAAACGGCCTGTCAAGATGGCAATGGTGGGTCAGCATGATACTTACGGAGAATCGGGAAAACCTGAAGAATTGAAGAAAAAGTATGGGATGACCAGTGATGATATAGTAACTGCTGTAAAAAACGTGCTCTAATATTTTCTTTAAAATAAACATGAAGTCATAAACTCTTCTTTTCGTAATAAATTCTATTATATGAGAATTTTGCGCAGAGAGGAGTTTTTATTTTGAGAAAGTTCAATAAAGAAAACAGCAGGAAGCTGTTCAGCGGAAAGAAAAAAATTATAGTAGCTTGTTTATTCCTTGTGACAGCAGCAGGAGTGATTATCGGGGGAATGGGATTGTTTGGAGGAGATACACCTGTAGATTTTCAGGAAGTGAAAGAAAGTAAAATGCCAAGCGATATAACTTCCGATATAATCCCTGAGTATAAAACTCTTGAAAGAGCGTTAGCCTGCGCTGTAGATGATGATATATATGTGATAGTTACAAGGGGCGAGAAGCCTACTTCCGGATTTAATGTGTCTATAGATAAGATAAAACTGGAAGAAAAAAATGGTAAAGACAATTTGATAGTATATGCTCTTTTTGAAGATCCTCAGAAGCAGACAGCAATATCGCAGATAATAACATATCCAATACAGGTAGTGAAAACAGATCTTAAGGCTTTGCCCGACACTATAGAATTGAGAATACAGTATTAAAAATTCTTTTCACATAACCTTCACTAAAATACGACAGGGCCGAATAATATAAAGCATATTTCACCATAAAATATTGAAAAACAATGTTGAATATAGTACAATCAAAATGTATGTTTTGCGATACAGAAAGGGGCAAAAAACAACAGATGATTGTATTCAACAATGTTACTAAATATTATAAATCAAATGTGGGAATTGAAAAGGTTTCCGTGAGGATAAACAAAGGCGATTTTGTGTTTTTGGTAGGCCCCAGCGGAGCAGGAAAGTCCACTTTCATAAAACTTATTCTGAAGGAGATAGATGCAGATTCGGGAAGTATCAAGGTGAGAGGAAACGAAGTCACGACCCTTTCCAACAGACAGGTTCCGAAGCTGAGAAGAAATATAGGTATAGTTTTTCAGGATTTCAGATTGCTTCCCAAAAAGACTGTATATGAAAATGTGGCTTTTGCCATGGAAATAATACATCAGCCGAAGAAGCTTATTAAGAAATATGTTCCTCAGGTTCTCAGTATGGTGGGCATAGCTTCAAAAGCTGATAAATATCCGGACGAGCTTTCGGCAGGAGAGCAGCAGAGAGTAGCTATAGCAAGAGCTATAGTCAATAAACCGAGGATACTTATAGCTGATGAGCCGACAGGTAACCTTGATCCGGATACAGCATGGGAGATAATGCAGCTTCTCGATCAGATAAATATGAGAGGCACGACAATTCTGATGGTTACTCATGCAAAAGATATTGTAGATAAGATGGGAAAACGTGTAATAGCTATAGAAAAAGGCCGTATAGTAAGAGATGAATTCGGCGCTTACGGTTATGAGGAAGCGCTGGCGGAAATGGAAATGACAGAAGACACTATTCAGAGCAAACGTACCTTCCGATCCAGATTTAAGAGAGGAGGGAACGACAAGTGGTGATTAAAAGATTTTTTTATACTTTAAAACAGGCATTTGTACAGGTTTTGAGAAACAGGGCGATGTCCATTGCTTCTATATTCGCCATAACAGCTATGCTGCTGATACTGAGTTTGTTCTTTATACTGGTGATAAACGTTAATACGGCAGCAGAGACTATACAGCAGGATTATGATTCAATAGAGATATTCCTTGCCGATGATACCACAGAGGAACAGGCTGATGTGATAATAGATGATATAAAGGGAGAGAAAGGTGTCGAAGATGCCTTTTATAAAAGTAAAGAAGAAGCGATGTCCGAGTTTAAGACGAGATGGGGAGAGAATGGGTATCTGCTCAACAGCCTTCAGGAAAATCCCCTGCCTAATTCGGTAGTTATTATGATAAATGATCTTGAACAGGCTGATTCTTTGGCAGAGAAAGCTGCTACGTATGATGGAATAGAGGATGTAAAATTCTATAAGGATACTGTGGACAAGCTCCTTGATGCTACAAAGTTTATTCAGATAGCTGCAGTAATAGTGATGGTGTTCCTTATTATAGTATCCATAGTAGTAGTGTCAAATACCATAAAGCTGACTGTCTTCAATAGAGCTAATGAAATCAATATCATGAAATATGTGGGGGCGACAAACTGGTTCATACGTGGACCGTTTTTGGCAGAGGGAATAATCATAGGTATTATTTCTGCAGGGATTTCTGTAGGTCTTTCAGCTCTCATTTATGATAAGATCATAGATGCTATAGGAGGGCAGCTGTTTTCAGTACTGTCGATGCCTATGGTTCCTGTGGGATTTCTCGTTTATAATTTTGCATGGATATTCCTTGCATTGGGAATAAGCATAGGAGCATGCGGAAGTATCATATCAATGAGAAAATTTCTGGATGCATAAATCTGAGTCGGAGGTAGTTTGTTTTGAAAAGCAGAAAAATAATTGCTGCAGTATTGCTGGCGGTCATATTGGTGTTGGTCGTAGGAACTACAACGGCGAGTGCCGCATCGCTGAGTGAGCTGAGAAAACAGATAAGTGAAAAGCAGAGTGAACTGGATGAGGGAAAGAAACAGGAAGAAAGTCTGAGCCAGAAGCTGAATGAACTTGAAGAAGCAATTGCGCAAAACGAGGATAAGTTGATTGTCCTTGAGGAAGACCTAAGAGCGGCAGAAGAGAAAGTAGAAACCCAGACCACTAATCTTAACAGCCGTCTGAGGAATATGTATAAGAATGGATCTGTGGGATTTCTCGATGTACTTTTAAATTCCGGAAGTTTTTCAGAATTTCTCACTAATCTGGATATGGTGGAGCTGATTTATTCAAGCGATAAAGATGTGCTGGATGATCTTCAGGCTGCTTATGACGAAGTGGAAGAAAAGAAAACAGAAGTAGAGACTCTTCAGGCAGAACTTAACGAATCAAAAGAGGTTGTAGAAGCGGAAAAAGCGGAGATAGCTGCTTCCAATGAAGAGACCGAGAAAATGCTGGACGAGCTTCAAGCTGATGCCGACAGAATGACTCAGACTATCATAAATAACGGAAGCTCAAGCAGTAATTCATCGTATCTGGGAGGTCAAATGGCTTGGCCGGTACCTTCGTCAAGCTATATATCCTCACCTTTCGGATACAGAATACATCCTATATACGGATACAGCAAACTTCATACAGGTATGGATATAGGCGCATCGTCAGGGAGTGCCATAGTAGCTGCAAATGCAGGAACGGTTATTTCGTCGGGATGGAACGGAGGATATGGTAAGTGCATCGTTGTAGATCACGGGGGAGGAGTGACTACTTTGTACGCTCATTGTTCAGCGCTTTATGTAAGCGTAGGACAGTCAGTAACGAGAGGTCAGCAGATCGCGGCAGTAGGCAGTACAGGTAATTCTACGGGACCTCACTGTCATTTCGAGGTAAGGATTAACGGTTCTTATGTGAACCCATATCCGTACGTTACATAAATAAAAGACAGACACCGAATTATGAAGAAATGTTCATCGAAAATTATATAGAAAAGCAGACATGTATTTGGAGGAAAAACAGTGAAAAACAGACGTACTATTATACTGACAACAGTTCTTACAGCATTACTCATATGTATGAATACATCTTTTGTCAGCGCAGCTTCATTGAGTGAAATAAGGGAACAGATAAAAGATAAAGAGGCTGAGTTAAAAGAAGGACAGTCAAAGGAAAGCAGTTTGTCTACGCAGATGCTTGAGCTTGAAGAAAAGATTCAGACTATGCAGGGGAGTATAGATCAGCTTGATTCGGCTATTGCAGAGGGAGAGGATCAACTGAAAACTTTGGAAGCAGAACTGAAAAAGGCTGAAGAAAAAGTTGAGGTTCAGAATGATAATTTGGGCAGCAGACTCAGAAATATGTATAAGAACGGATCTGTGGGATTTCTCGATGTATTGTTGGATTCCAGCAGCTTTTCGGAATTCCTGACAAATTTAGACATGGTAGAGAGGGTATATTCCAGCGATAAGGATGTCCTCAGTGAACTTGAAGCTGCTTATGATGAAATAGATACGAAGAAAAAAGAAGTGGAAACACTTCAAGCAGAGCTTAGTGAATCTAAGTCTGTTGCTGAGGAGAGCAAGAGCGAACTTGAGTCCAGCAAAGCCACAGTAGAAAAGCAGAAGGCGGAGATATCAGCATCTAATAGTGAAACTCAGGAAATGCTTGACAGCCTTAAGGCTGATGCAGCTGCGATGTCTCAGAATGCAGTGGAGAAAGGAAGCTCCAGCAGCACTTCTTCATATACAGGAGGTGCGATGGCATGGCCTGTTCCAAGTGTGGGAACCAGTAATATTACTTCAATATTTGGCTGGAGAACTCATCCTATTTTCGGTGTAGGTAGAGGGCATACCGGTGTTGATATCGGAGCCTCATACGGATCAAGTGTAGTGGCGGCTAATCCGGGAAAGGTCATATATGCAGGTTGGTACGGAGGCTATGGAAATTGTGTGCAGATCGATCATGGCGGTGGAGTTGTTACACTCTACGGACATAATTCCAGCCTCAATGTACGAGTAGGCCAGCAGGTATCAAGAGGGCAGACTATAGCATTTATAGGATCGACAGGTTATTCTACAGGTCCTCATTGTCACTTTGAGGTAATACTTAATGGTACTCAGGTAGATCCGCTTGATTATATTCTTTAGAAAGACAGAACAGGGACGTCAATATGAAAAAATCGGGAGAAATTTTAGAAGGGATCCTGCGAAAGAGAGGAATCTCATCTGAAGAAGATATCTCAGAATTTTTATCCGACAGACCACAGAAAACATATGATCCATTCCTGCTTTTAAATATGGAGGCGGGAGTGGATTTATTGTTATCGGAAATAAATTCAGGACATAGGATATGTATATATGGAGATTACGATGCTGACGGAGTCACCTCAATATGCATATTATCACATGTTATAAGCATGATTACGGACAACTTTACATATTATATTCCATCGAGGTTTGATGAAGGTTACGGTCTTAACAAAGAAGCCATATCAAAGATAAAGGCGGATGGAACAGAACTCATCATAACAGTAGATTGTGGAAGTGTATCATATGAGGAAGTCGAATATGCCAAAGAGCTTGGACTTAAAGTTATAGTGACGGATCATCACAGTATAGATGATGTCAGGGCAGACTGTTTGCTGATAAATCCAAAACAGCCTGAGTGCAGGTATCCTTTTAAGGAACTGGCCGGTTGTGGAGTAGCCTTTAAGATGGTGCAGGCGATATGTCGCCGCAAGGGACTGCCTAAAAGTGTAATAACTGATGTATTGGATCTGGCTGCTGTGGGAACGGTGGGGGATATAGTATCTCTTACTGATGAGAATAGAACCATAGTAAAGTATGGTCTTAATAAAATAAATACCGGAAATCGCCGTGCTCTTAAACGGCTGGCAGAGGCTATTTCACTGTCAGTGGTAACATCGGAAGCTATAGCTTTCGGTATAGCGCCTCATATAAATGCTGCCGGCAGGATGTCTACTGCTCACGAAGCTGCAGAGCTGTTTCTTACATCTGACAGTAATGTCATAGAAGATAAAGTTAGAAAATTGGTGAATTTTAACAAAGAACGTAAGAAAAAGCAGGAAGAAGCGTATAATCGATGTATGGACATGATATCAGGAAACGAGGATTTTATTGTTCTTTATATGCCTGATATACATGAAGGTATTGCCGGAATAGTTGCAGGAAAAATAAAGGAATACGCAAACAGACCGACTGTTATTGTAACACCTTCAGGAGACGGGTTTCTTAAAGGAACAGGAAGAAGCATAGATAAGATAGATATATTTTCATTGCTGAAGAAACATGGAGATCTTTTTTGCAGATTTGGCGGTCACAGGAGTGCGTGTGGCTTTCTGATGGCCGAAGAGAATCTGGGAAAGCTTAAGAGGAGTTTGAATGATGAAATAAGATATCTTAAAAGAAACGATTCCAGGTTACTTGATAAAACGATATCGTGGGAAATGACGATTTCACCGGAGGATGTAACACTTCAGCTGTCAAAAATGCTCGATAAAATGCAGCCTTTCGGCCAGAACAATCCCAAGCCTGTATTCAGAATCTGCGGGGTGATTCCTTCGCAGGTAAGATTTATGGGTGACAATAAAATTCATGCGGGATTTACGGCGGTATCTGAGAATGGAAAGCGAGTTGACTGTATAATTTTTCAGAAAGCTCAGGAAAAGAAAAAACTGCTTACTGATAATGTACCGGTAGACATAATAGGTACTATAAGCGAAAAGACGTGGATGGGAAATACGAGAGTACAGTTTGTTGTCGAGGAGATAATGTGATGGAGATGAAAAAGAAAAAATTTGTGGTATGTATCGTTGCTGCTTTTCTTGCGGGAGCAGCTGTTACAGGGGGTAGCTGCGCAGTAGCTTTTAACGGAGTTTTTGGATATGTTAAAGTATCAAAGGATGATTATGAAAAAATGTCGCAGACATATCAGAGGTATGGAAAGCTGAACCAGCTGTACAATACTGTGAATACTACTTTTTATGATGATGTGAACGAGGAGTCTTTAATGGAGGGCGCATATAAAGGCCTTGTATCGGGACTTGGCGATCCATATTCATCTTATATGACAGCTGATGAGTATAAGACTTGGAAGGCAACTGCTACAGGAGAATATTCTGGCATAGGAGTGACATTTACAAAAGATGAAAATGGCAATTTTGCAGTTATTTCAGTGGAAAAAGGGTCTCCGGCGGAAGAAGCAGGACTAAAAGCAGGGGATTTTATTACAGCGGTAGATGATAAGGAATATGATGATCTGGATGTTATAGGGAATGCTATAAGAGGGGATGAGGGAAGCAAGGTAAAGCTCACATATGTAAGGGATGGAAAAGAAAAAAGTGTGACGCTTATCAGACAAACCATAGTACAGCACAGCGTTGAGCACAAGATGATGGATGGTAATATAGGATACATCCGTATAAGTTCTTTTATAGAAACTACAGGAGACGATTTTAAGGAAGCGCTCAAGGACATCGAGGGGAAAAGTGCAAAAGGTTTAATTCTTGATCTCAGAGATAACGGAGGGGGTCTTGTCAACTCGTGTGTAGAAGTAGCGGATGAGTTTCTTGATGAAGGTGTAGTCGCATATGTAGAAGATAGAAACAAGAACAGAACTGATTATGAAGCTAAAGACGGGAAAACTGATCTGAAAACAGTAGTACTGGTTAATGAAAACAGCGCCAGTGCTTCGGAAATACTGGCGGCGGCTCTCAAAGACAATGGCTTTGATTTAGTAGGGCAGACTACTTACGGCAAAGGCGTTATACAGTCTACAGCAGAACTTGAAGATGGTTCTGCTCTTAAGTTGACTATTATGCAGTATTTTTCACCTGATGGTAACGCTATAAACAAAAAAGGCGTAGAGCCTGATTATAAAGTTAAAAATGAGGAAAATTCCGGTTCCGATACACAGATGAAGAAAGCTGTCAGCCTCTTTTAAGAAGCAGGAAGATTATTTAGAGAAAGTTATATGAGAATGATTTTATATTATGGATAAAAAGAGATATTTACAGAAATATTTTGGGTATGATTCGTTCCGCCATGGCCAGCAGCAGCTTATAGACAGCATTCTGTCAGGTGGTGATACCTTTGGAATTATGCCTACAGGAGCAGGTAAATCTATATGTTATCAACTTCCGGCGATAATGATGGATGGGATAACAATTGTTGTGACTCCGCTTATTTCTCTTATGAAAGATCAGGTATATTCTTTGAAGCAGGCTGGTATAAGAGGAGCTTATTTTAATAGTTCTCTTACATATAATCAGTATTTGAAGGCTCTGGAATATGCTAAAAAGGGAACATATAAGATAATATATGTAGCTCCCGAGAGGCTGACAAACAAAGAATTTTTGGATTTTGCAGATAAAGTTACAATAAGTATGGTTGCCGTTGATGAAGCTCATTGTGTATCACAGTGGGGACAGGATTTCAGACCAAGTTATCTGAAGATACTGGATTTCATAGACGGCCTTGAAAAACGTCCTATAGTAAGTGCTTTTACAGCGACTGCCACATCCCAGGTAAGAGATGATATCGTAAAGATATTGAATCTGCACGATCCTACGGTTGTGACTACAGGTTTTGACAGGCAAAATCTGTTTTTTGCTGTTGAAAAACCAAAAGACAAATACAGCGCTGTCAGAAAATATATAAGAGAACATCCTTCAAGCAGTGGGATAGTCTATTGTTTGACAAGAAAGACAGTAGAAGAAGTTTGTGACAGACTGAATGAAGATGGAATAATTGCTACGCGTTATCATGCAGGACTTTCTGATGAAGAGAGGAAACTTAATCAAGAGGACTTCATATTTGATGTAAAAAAAATCATGGTGGCTACAAATGCTTTCGGAATGGGTATAGATAAATCCAATGTGAATTTTGTTATTCATTATAATATGCCTAAAAATATGGAGAGTTATTATCAGGAGGCGGGACGTGCCGGTCGTGACGGAGAAAAAGCTGACTGCATTCTTCTGTACAACGGAAAAGATGTTGTCACTAATCAGTTTTTTATAGAGAAAGATAGTGAAAATGATGAACTGAGCATGGAAGAACGGGAGAGAGTCAGAGAAAGAGACAGGCACAGACTTAAAAAGATGACTTTTTATTGTCATACAAGTGATTGCCTGAGGAATTATATGCTTAGGTATTTCGGAGAACATGCTCCGGAATATTGTGGCAAATGCAGTAATTGCCTTACTTCTTTTGAAGAAGTGGACATAACAGAAACAGTCAGAGATATCATAGGATGTATTAATGATTGTTATAGAGGATACGGAACGGGGACTATATTGGAGACTTTAAGAGGAAACAATACAGAAAGAGTTGAGAGATACAGGCTTTACGAAAATTCTTATTATGGGTCAGAATCGGATAAATCCTCAGTATTTTTGAAAAAAGTGATGAATCATATGGAAGCTGAAGGATATATTATAAAAAGTAATGACCGGTATGGTCTGCTTGAAACTACAGAAAAGGCAGGAGCTTTTTTACTGAAGTCAGAGACTCTTAAGCTTAAGATTGCAAAGGAGAAAGAAAAGGAGATAATTGCAGAAAAGAGAAAAATAAAGCATAAATCAGAATCGTATACTGAAAATCCGCAGCTTTTTGAAGAACTTAGGGCATTGCGTATGAAGATCGCCAAAACTCAGAGCGTGCCTCCTTATGTTATTTTCACAGATAAGACTCTCAATGAGCTTTGCAGTGTCATGCCTGCAAGTGAAGCGGAAATGCTCAAGGTTTCAGGTGTAGGCGAGGCTAAACTGCGGAAATATGGAAAGGATTTTCTAAAGGTTATAAAAATGTATCACACGCTTTAAAGCTTTAAAGTATTTGTTGACTGTAATATCTGTAAGTGATATAATTCAGCTATGGTTATGTGTGGCGAAAGGAGTATGATATGGCATACGATTCCAAATTTAAAAGAGAAGACATAGATGAACTTTTTAAGGCGATATTGCTGCTGGAGAATGAAGAAGACTGCTATAGATTCTTTGAGGATATATGCACTATCAATGAGATACACTCTATTGCGCAGAGACTGCAGGTGGCAAGACTGCTTTCGGAAAACAAAACCTACAGTGAGATCGAAGGTATTACTAAAGCGTCTACAGCTACTATCAGCAGGATAAACAAATGTCTTGTATATGGCTCTGATGGGTACAGACGTATCATAGAGAAGCTGGATAAAACTGAAAAGTAAAGCAAGAACAGATAAAAGAGAATAAGAGAAGAGGTTTGGCGGGCACATTGTGTTCCGCCTTTTTAAACATTATGGAGTTATATATATATGAAGATTACAGAGTGATGTTTCCGGAAAGCAGCGGCAGGCATCTGACGGATATACTGATAAAAGATGCACTCCGAGCTTATGGGATAAAAGACTGTAAAATTATGCGTACCGATAAAGGCAAACCGTATGTTGAAAAATCTGAAAGCAGTTTCCAAACACATATTTCCGTAAGTCACAGCGGATCATATTTCGTATGTCTTATTTCCTCTGATCCTGTCGGTGTAGATGTTCAGGAAGAGAGACATGTAAATGCGCGAAAGATAGGCTGTCGTTATTTTACATGCCGTGAGCGTGAGATCATAGACCGGAGAGGAAATGATGGTTTTTTTTTCATATGGGCAAGAAAAGAGGCTTATTCTAAATATACGGGGCTTGGAATGGAAGAAATATTCAAGGGAACGCCGGTTATTGACAGAGAGGATGTAGAGTTTGTGGACTTTCAGCTTGAAAAAGGCGTGTACTGTTCATGCTGCCGGCGGAAACGGTAAAAGAAAGGAAAATAAGAAGCGATATGGATAAAGGAATAAAATTCAAATTTCTGATGGAAAACAAGACAGATAATCCCGGGATCTTGGCCGAACACGGACTTTCCATATATATAGAAGCATGCGGCAAGAGGATATTATTTGATGCCGGAGCTACGGATATATTTGTGAAAAACGCTGAGATGATGAATGTGGATCTTTCCGACGTTGATTTTGCCGTAGTAAGCCATGGACATTATGATCATACGGGAGGATTTCCCTCTTTCTGTGAGATTAATGAAAAGGCTGATATATATATACATAAAAATGCTTTCAGAGAATCTTATGTTTTGAAAGACGGAAGGCTTTACGGCCCTGATGACGGAATAAGATGGAACAGAAGCCAGTATGATTTTATGAAGAAAAGACTTGTTTTTACGGATGGGCCTGTTCGTATAAGTGATGATATTTGCGTTACAGGAACTATTAAAAGGGAAGATGGTTTTCAGCCTACTGAGAAATTTTATTACAGAGATGGTGAGGGAAATATAACAGAGGATGATATGTCTCATGAGCAGTGTCTTGTTATAAGGCAGCCTGAGGGACTTTACATTTTCTCCGGATGCAGTCATACAGGAGTTATATCAGCGATAAACACCAGTAAGGCGCTGTTTCCGGGAGAGCGTATGGCTTTGCTTGTGGCTGGGATGCATCTTTACAGCGCCTCGCTGCAGATAAGAACAGATGTTATAGATAGGATAGAAGCTGAGCAGCCTGAATGTGTGATGCCTGTGCATTGTACAGGCATAGAGGCCATATGCGATCTTAAGTCGAGATTGGGGGAACGGTGTATTATCGCTACGGCAGGTGATAGTTACAATAGGAATGGTGATACAAATGGCTGATGTCAGAGAAAGCGCAGTCAGATATTTGAATGTTAAGCCGAGAACAAAGCAGCAGGTAATAAAGTATCTTACGCGCAAAGGGTTTAATGAGGATGATATAGGTCAAGTTGTGCAGGATCTGGAGGAATATCATTATATAGACGACCTTAGTTACAGTTCATTGTATTTTGAGTATGGATTTGGAAAAGGAAGAGGGATCGCCAGAATAAAAAGAGAGCTTGCGGAAAAAGGCGTAGATCATGAAATCATCGAAATGGCATATCAAGGGCTTGAGAGTGTTCCGGATCAGTATAAGGCAGCCTGTGATATCGCCGGTAGTATGATGCGAGGAGTAGATACAGAGACTATGGATTATGACGAAAAGAGAAAGTTTCAAGCAAAGATAGGAAGACGGCTTATGACAAGAGGATTTTCTTCTGATATAGTGTATAAGGTCATAAATAATTTATGATGCGAAAGGTTTAGAAATGAAAGAACAATTTGACAGAACAGAGCTTGTCATAGGTGAAAAAGGTATCGGCAGACTGTCCTCTGCTTCTGTAATAATACTGGGCGTAGGAGGAGTAGGAAGTTATACTGCAGAGGGTCTTGCTCGAGCAGGTATAGGAAAGATAACATTGGTGGACAGGGATACTGTAGATGTAACTAATATAAACAGACAGCTTCCGGCTCTTCACAGTACTGTGGGGCGTCTTAAAGCTGAAGTAATGGCAGAACGCATAAGGGATATAAATCCGCAGTGCGATGTGACTGCAGTAAAATGTTTTTTTCTTCCTGATAAAGCTGATGAGTTTGATTTCAGTAAGTATGATTATGTCGTAGATGCAATAGATAATGTTACAGGCAAACTGTCTATCATACAGAAGGCATGCAGTGAAAATGTTCCCGTCATATCATCGATGGGAACGGGGAATAAACTGGATCCCACAAGGTTCAGGATAGATGTTATCGAGAAGACAAAAGTATGCCCTTTAGCAAGGATAATGCGAAAAGAACTGAAATCAAGAGGGATACAGGGGATTAAAGTCCTTTATTCCGATGAGGAGCCTATAAAGCAGGCGGGAAGAAAGGCGCCGGGGAGCATATCTTTTGTACCTTCTGTGGCCGGACTTATAATTGCAGGGCAGGTAGTAAGGGATATACTTGGGGACATTGACAGAGAGGAATAGATATGGAGAATATAAGTCTTGTGTTGCTGGGATTGTTTACGGCAATAATAGTTTTGATAGTATTGGCAATAATCATAATAATGAAGATGACACGGCGCGGCAGCATGGGTCAGGAAGGAGAACTGCGGAGAGATATCAGAGAAGAGATGAGCCGCTCCAGAAGAGAAACTGCTGAGTCTGTTCAAGGAAGCATAAAGCGTATGAGTGAGATGATAGTCCAGAATCAGCGAGAAAGCGCAGAAGCTCAGAACAGAAGGCTTGCTGAACTTAACAAACAGCTGGCAAGTACCTCTATGAGTATAGAGCAACGGCTTGAAAATATCAGAATTTCTATGGAACGTAAGGTTACAGTTATGACGGAAGAAAACAACAGACAGCTTTCAGAGATGAGAAATACTGTGGATGAAAAGCTGCAAAAGACTCTTGAGGACAGAATCGGAAGGTCATTCAGACAGGTGAGCGATACGTTGGAACAGGTAACGAGAGGTTTGGGAGAAATGCAGACATTGGCGGCAGGAGTAGGGGATTTGAAGAAAGTCCTTTCTAATGTTAAAACAAGAGGAATAGTCGGAGAGATACAGCTTGGCGCTATATTATCACAGATGCTTTCTCCTGATCAATATGATGAGAATGTGGCTGTTAAAGGCGGCAGTGAACGTGTAGAATATGCAGTAAAATTTCCCGGTGAGGGAGATGCACCTGTATATCTTCCCATAGATTCAAAATTTCCGGCTGATACTTATACTAATCTTCTCGATGCTTATGATACGGGAGATAAACAGATTATAAAGGCTGCTGCTGATGGACTCAGGAATGCTGTCATCAAAGCAGCGAAGGATATAAAAACGAAATACATAAGTCCTCCGGCGACAACTGAATTTGCTATAATGTTCCTTCCTTTTGAGGGGCTTTACGCAGAGGTTTTAAGGCAAGGTATAGTAGATACTCTTCAGCGTGATTATAGGATAAGTATAGCAGGCCCGACTACGATGTCAGCAATGCTCAACAGTTTTCAGATGGGATTCAGATCATTGGCGCTCCAGAAGCAGTCGGGGCAAGTATGGGATACTCTTGCTAAGGTAAGAAATGAATTTGATAAATTTGGAGATGTCCTTGTCAAAACTCAAAACAGAATGGAACAAGCGCAGAAAGAGCTGGAAACACTTGTAGGGGTGAGAACTCGAGGTATACAGAGGGCTCTTAAAAATATATCGTCTGCAGGAGAGTCTGAGAAATTATCTGAGAAATTTGAAGAATAAAAAAGGATGAATCAAATGAGCATATATGCTATATCAGATCTGCACCTATCTTTTTGTCCGGATATTCAAAAACCTATGGATATATATGGTCCCAGGTGGCATGATCATGCAGAGAGGCTTAAAGAGAACTGGTGTAATATCATAACAAAGGATGATACGGTGATATTGCCCGGAGATATATCGTGGGGACTTAAATTCGATGAAGCTAAGTATGATCTTGACTGGGTGGCGGAGCTTCCCGGCCATAAGGTGATTTTCAAAGGCAATCATGATTTATGGTGGAATGGTATAACTAAATTAAATAGGATGTATGAATCTGTTACTTTTATTCAAAATGACTGCTATAGAGCTGAGGATCTGTTCATATGCGGGACAAGAGGTTGGATAACTCCTGATAATGATGATTTCAGGGAGTCTGATGAAAAGATATATAACAGGGAGATGCTCAGGCTCCGTGCATCTTTGGATAGGGCAAAAGTTAAAGGCTGCACGGATGGGAGTCATGTACTTGGAGTTCTGCATTATCCTCCTGTATCAAAGGCGGCGTCATTTTCAGGGTTTCAGAAAATATTTGAAGAGTATGGAGTAACACGTGTCATATATGGACATATACATGGTGAGGATGGGTTTAGGAATGCGATAGAAGGAATGCATTATGGTGTGGAGTACAGCCTTGTGTCTGTGGATAGACTTTCCTGTATGCCTATCTGTATAAAGCCATGAGAAGGAGGGGGATTAAGTGGATACAGTAGATATAATCGTAAAAAAAAGAGATGGCGGAAAGCTTGATGATGAAGAGATAAGATATATGATAATGCGTTATACTAAAGGGGATATACCGGATTATCAGATGTCTGCTTTTCTTATGGCTGTGTATTTTAAAGGAATGGATAAAGGTGAAACGACAGTCCTCACAGATGTTATGAAAAGATCGGGAGATGTGGTGGATCTCAGTTGTATAAATGGTATAAAAGTAGATAAACACAGTACAGGCGGAGTTGGTGATAAAACTACTTTGATAGCAGGCCCTTTGGCAGCTTCATGCGGAGTTCCTGTGGCTAAAATGAGTGGCAGAGGTTTGGGATTTACAGGAGGGACGATAGATAAACTTGAATCCATACCGGGGTTTAAAGTGTCTGTGGAAAGAGAAAATTTTATAGAACAGGTCAATACGAAAGGGATAGCTATAATAGGCCAGACAGGCCATATAGCGCCTGCCGATAAGAAGATATACGCTCTCAGGGATGTCACAGGTACAGTAGAAAATTTCAGTCTTATAACTTCAAGTATAATGAGCAAGAAACTTGCTTCAGGTTCTGATGCAATACTTCTTGATGTGAAATGTGGAAGCGGAGCTTTTATGAAGACTCAAAAGGATGCTGAAAAATTGGCTTCTATGATGGTAGATATAGGTAATATGAGTGGGAAGAAAACTATGGCAGTCATCACAGATATGGATCAGCCTTTGGGACGTGCAGTAGGAAATGCCATGGAAGTAAAAGAAGCTATACAGGTTCTTAAAGGGCAGGGTGAACATGACATAACTGAGTTATCTGTATATCTTGCGGGTATTATGATATATCTGGGACAGAAGGCCGCAACAGTTGAAGCAGGGATAAAGATGGCTTTCCATGCGCTCCGAAACGGCAGAGGTCTAAAGAAATTTAAAGATCTGATAACAGCTCAGGGAGGAGTTTTGGATATAATAGACAATACAGATCTTTTACCATCCGCCGGTGTTTCTCTTGACTTTAAAGCTTATGATGACGGGTATATAAATAAAATCGATGCTATGAGGATAGGAATAGCTTCGCAGCATACGGGAGCCGGCAGGTTTACGAAAGATGATGATATAGATTTTGCAGCAGGGATATATTTTTATAAAAAAACGGGCGCAGAAGTAAAAAGGGGAGAAGTTATTTGTTCTGTTTATGGCAATGATGTGAAAAAAGTTAAAAAAGCATTGGAAGAAATTAAAAGTGCTGTTAAAATAACCAGAGAAAAACCGGAACAGAGAAAACTTATAAAAAAGATAGTAAGGTAAGAAGGTATTATGATGAAACGCTTAATCAGTATAGTGGTAATATTAATCTCGACTGTGGTTTTGGCATCATGCAGCAGTTCTGAAAATCAGAAAAAAGCAGATGAGGAGGAAGGCTGTGAAATAGCTATGATTGCGGAAAGCGCTGATGTTGAAGACGGATCTTTTACTCAGGCTACATGGGAAAGCGTAAAGAGCTTTTCGGAAGAAAACGGTGTAAAAGCAAAAGTCTATAAACCCAAGGAGGCTTCACAGGAGCAATATATGACTTCTATAAAGGAGGCCGCAGATGACGGCGCCGGATTTATCGTTTTGGCAGGAAGCGGGTTTGAGACTACTGCATATGCAGCACAGTCTCAATATGCAGATTTAGATTTTCTTTTGATAGACGGAGTTCCTCATGATGAAAATAATACTTATGCTACAGCTGCTAATATGGTGAGTGTTGTTTTTGCTGAGGAAGAGGCAGGATATATGGCCGGATATGCAGCAGTGAAAGAGGGGTATACTAAACTCGGATTTATGGGAGGACAGGCTCTGCCTTCTGTAAAACGTTACGGATACGGATTTGTTCAAGGTGCTGCGGCTGCGGCTGCTGAAGATGAAGTAAAAGTAGAGATGAATTATAAATATACCGGAGTTTCGAAAGAATCAGAAGAAACGGAGAAGCTGGCATCCCAATGGTATGAAAGTGGTATTCAAGTGATCTTCGCTTCAGGCGGATCTATTGGAAAATCAGTAATTAAAGCAGCTGAAAAGTCTGAGGGTAAAGTAATAGGTTCTGATATGGATCAGAGTTCTTTGTCTGAGACTGTTATAACTTCTGCAGTAAAAGGAATCGATTCGGCTGTGGAAACCGTTCTTAAGAGTTATATTGGAGAGACTTTCACCGGAGGGACAGCGTTTAATTATGCGGCAAAGAATGACGGTGTAAAACTGGAAATGGAAAAATCTTCTTTTAAAAAGTTTACTGAAGAAAATTATAAAAAAATTTTTAATCAACTGAAAAACGGAAAAACAGAACTAAAAAAAGATACCGGAGTCGGCTCTGTGACAGAACTTACGGGAGAATGGGTAACGATAAAAGAATAAAACATGTTAAAAACATATGAATAATATAGGAATATTTTATAGACCATTTAAACAATCTGTGATAGTATAATTACTATGCATAAAAATGGAGGGACGACATGAAATCAAATAGAACAAAAGGAAAAATATTAGACACATCCATTAAATTGTTTAATGAAAAAAAGGCATCAAATGTAAGTACAGTTCAGATCTCCGCGGCTATGAAAATAAGTCCGGGTAATTTATATTATTATTACGCCAATAAAGAAGAAGTGATAAGATGTATCTGGAAGGAACGCATGCTTAAAGAAATAGAAGATCTTATTATTCAATATGAAAAGGTGGAGAGCGCAGGTGGTTTGCTTGACTTTTTCAAAGGAGCTATTTTGCATTGCTTAAAGTATAAGTTTTTCTATACTGAAATGCCTACATTATTCGTAAATGACAATTCATTGATAGATATATATGGAAGAGTGGAAAAACGGATAAGATCCGCATCAATAAGCATGTACAGATCGCTGACAGAAAAGGGCAAAGCTATAAGTCTTGAAAGAGAGATCTTGGAGACAGTAGCCTGCAATGGTATGTCTTTGCTTATAGGCGTCGTATCATACTGTGATGTGATGTCTTTAAAAGGCTTTGATATAAATGATGCGTCAAAAATAGTATGGGAGCGCATGACATGCTATATGCGGCCGTTCTTTACGGAGACGATGCAAAGTGAAGTGAATAATGAGCTGGCTTTAAGAGGGGTAGAAGTCTGATTGCCTAAAAGCTTTAACCGGCGGAAGGGCGGTACCATCTGCCGGCAAGATACAGGGCTGTGAGATCCTTGGAAATTCTGGGATCCAGCCCTGTTTGATTTATTATCTTATTTATTTTGTATTGTACCGTATTCTTATGAATGAACATTTCTTTAGCTATGGCGTTGATAGACCCATTGTTTTTATAATAAATGTCTATAAAATGTACTATATCGGGAATCTCATTTTTTCTGCAGGTTTTGAATACTCTGCCTGTAAAGCGTTTCTTACTGTCTGTGTCTACAGAATCAATAATTACATCAAGAAGAAGTTCGTCATATATATAGATACCGGGGCTGTTATTTTTATTAAGCATCATTATTCTGCGCGCCTGTCTGAATGATTCCGAAGCTGTGCTGCAGTTTGAACTGCAGGCACCTATAGCGCATATATATTTTTCCGCAGGAAATTCTTTGTTGAAGCATGAGACGAGATAGTCTCTGAATTTTTCAGGAGAATTAAAATTACCCACCACTATTCCCATGTCATTAGTATATCCGGTCAGTATATGATCCTTTATGAAACGGAGATCCAGAAAATCTTGGACATTGTTTGTTTTATCTATGTTGCAGATCAGTGCCACAGCGATAGCTGAACGGGGATCCATGTGATATTTTTGAAGTTCTTCTGTTATATCGGTAATGCTGTCAATTTCATCGTTCAGCCAGCTGTTTATGAAAAGCATTCTGGCCTGTTCTTTTTTATTTTTTCTCTGGATTATATCAAAGTCGTTTATCAGTATTTCGGTGACTTTCTTGATCAGTTTAGCGTACTGGCTTACTTCCGCAACATCTCCGGTGATACCTACTACACCGATTATACCGTTATCTGAAAAAATAGGAAGATTAATACCTTTTTTGCATCCTGTATATTCATCGTCATAATATACAGGCAGCTCATGAAGATGTTTTTTTATTACAAGATGGGCGCCTTCGTGAAACTGGCCTGCTCTCATAGGATCGGTACTGGCCATTATCATGCCTGTATCATCCATTATATTGATATCATAATCTATTACGGCGCTGATTTCACGTATTAGCTCAGTGGCTGTATTTTTTCCTATTTTCATGATAATACCTCTTTGTTTTATCAAGTCGTTTAGTACATATAACAATAAAATGTCGTTATTTTCAGATAAATACCTATATATAAATGTTATATATAATATTATAATAAAATCATTAATATACGTCAATCAAATCAGGAGGTAAGGAAATGAAAAAGAATTCAGCTGCTTCAAGATCGTGTTCTACGTTAATAGCATTAAAAAGCGCGACGAAACAGGGAGATATCATATTTGGCAAGAACAGTGACCGTCCTGTGAACGAGTCACAGCCTTTGGAATATTTCCCTCCGGCGGATCATGAGAAGGGTGAAATGGTACAGTGTACATATATTAAAATTCCTGAAGTGGAGCATACTTATGGATATATTGGTTCAAGACCATATAATATATTCGGATTCGAGCACGGTGTCAATGAAAAGGGCGTAATAATAGGCAACGAAGCAGTGACCGGAAGAGAAACCCCGGAACTCAAATGGGGCCTTATCGGAATGGATATTCTGAGACTGGCTCTGGCCAGATCAGACAGCGCAGCAAAGGCTGTTGAAGTTATGGGAGAGCTTCTTGAGACATACGGTACGGGTGGAGATCCTCTTATCAGACCGCAGTATTTCAATGCTAATTATATAATTGCGGATTATGATGAAGCGTATATGTTTGAATCATGTCAGCGAATGTGGGCCGCAAAGAAGATAGAGCATGTAGGACATATAGGAAATATATATGCTCTCAGAGATGATTATGACATGATTGGAAAAAATGTAATAAAAGATGCTGCTGCAAAAGGTTGGTGCAGAGAAGAAGAAAAGATAAACATAGGTCTCACTTTTTCTATTTCAGACTGTGACTATGAAGATGGAGAAGCATATTTCAGATACATAAGACAGGAAGAGCTTATGAGGGACAGAGATCCTTTTACAGTGAAAATGATGATGAACAATTTAAGAGATCATTATGATATGGATTACAGAAAGCCTATACAATATGATATTGCTACATCAAAAATGCCTACTATATGCTGTCATCCGGGCGGAATGAACGGGTGCGCATCAGCTGCAAGTGTAGTGTGCTCTCTGGATAAAAATGCTGCGGATCCTTTCAAGATCACATATTGGGGAAGCATGGCACCTCCGTGTTGTTCTGTTTTCACACCTAAGTTTAATCTGGGATGGATTCCTCAGCAGCTTAAAGTAGCAGATGCTGAATATGATTCAGCCAGTCCATGGTGGGTATTTACTGAGCTGGAAAGATATATATCCCTTAGTTATGAAGACTTTGCACCTATGGCGCAGGAAATATTTCAGCCTATGGAGGACGAATTTATCCAGCAGGCAGAGGATGCAAAGAAAAATTATGATGGAAATAATGAGAAGCTCAGGGAGTTTTCTCAGGAAGCATTTGACAGAAGTATAGCTGCAGCCAGAGATTTGACGTCGAAAATCAAAGCTAAGCTTCCGGATACAAAGATAAATTATCTTATGCTTGACTACTTTAGAGATTCTTCGGATATGTGCGGAATGCCATATGATCTGAAGCTATAGATGTTTACCGGCAAAGGAGAGGAAAAATGAGCAATAATGGATTGAAGCAGCATAAAGTAGGTGTTATCGGGATTGTAGGTATGATATATGCTATGACTGCTGCCGGAGCATATGGAATAGAAGATATGGTTTCTTCATCAGGTCCGGGCATGACTGTCATCATGCTGTTTGTACTGCCTTTGATATGGGCATTCCCTATAGCGTTGGCTTCAAGTGAATTGGGATCAGCCATACCTGATGAGTGCGGATTTTACAGATGGGTACAGAGAGCTCTGGGCGAGTTCTGGGGGTTTCAGATCGGCTGGCTAAAGAATATAGGAATATATATAAATGTGGCTGTTTTCGTAGTTCTGGCTACTGACTATATAGCTTCGTATCTGGGCCTTACCAATTTTCAGAGTTATATATGCAAGGTTGTCATAATAGCTGTATTTACATGGATAAATTTGAGAGGAATAAAAGATGTAGCCATTGTAAGCTCTATTATTTCGGGAGCTATATTGGTAGCTTTTGCAGGAATTGCTATAATAGGTTTTCTGAATTTTTCTCAGAATCCTTTTGAGCCTGTTGTAGCGACAGGGCAGACTGTAATAGGGAGTATAGGATCCAGTATAGCTATAGGAATGTGGATGTATGCCGGATATGAGTCGATGTCGAGTCTTGCCGGCGAGGTGGAAAATCCTCAGATAATACCTAAGGCCATAATAATAGCGCTTCCTCTTATAATAGGGACTTATGTTCTTCCTACTGTGGCATCTCTTGGAGCAGTGGGGCAGTGGGACAAATGGGGATCAGAAGGAGTTTCCTATGTGGATGTGGCGATGAAATTCGCTCCAGCCTTTGGTGTAGCCTTCGTAATGGTAGCCTTTATTTCCAATATTTCGATGTTCAATGTTTATCTGGCTTCAGGTGCCCGTGGATTTTTCGTAATGGCTGAGGATAATCTGGCTCCGAAAGCTCTTGTGAAGTGTGATAAAAAGCATGGTGTGCCTTATGTGGCTATCCTGAGTTTATCAATAGTTTCATTAATACTGTGTGCTTTCAAATTTGATATATTGGTTACGATAGTATCTCTTTTCAATCTGGGGCTGTATTCGCTGATAATGATATCTCAGATGGTACTGAGAAGGAAAGAACCTGATCTACCGAGACCTTATAAGATAAGATTGGGAAAAGTCGGCACTGATATTTTTTGTACGATACCTATAATAGTAGCTTTCATAGCATTGTTTATAAATGGAACAGATTATTTTGTAATGGGACTTTTAGGGATGATATCAGGACCTGTAGCATATATAGTATTTAAACGGATATATGGAGGCCTTTACAAGAATGATCCCGTGAAATATCCTATAAATAAGAAGACTAAATTGGCAGTGGGCGATACGAGAAGAATAGCTTTTGCCTTTGGCCTGCTGGCAGTACTGATGTTTATAGGGAGACTTTTCCTTCCGGGATATGAAGATCATCAGTATTATGCTGATACATATGGTGTAGATGGGATGTTCGATATATTCATGACTCTTATAACCATAGCTGCGATTATATGTGCAGTGCTGTCTGTGATATTTATGGTGATATATAATAAAACAGATGCGAAGGATGTAGTTAATGAATAATAAATGTTCAAACAAGAAATATCTTTTAATGCCTGATTCATTTAAAGGAACGATGGACGCTATAGAGGTTTGTGATATCATGAGAACTGCTATCTATGACAAAGACCATGAGGCTGATATCATAAGTGTTCCCATTGCTGATGGAGGCGAGGGAACAGTAGACTGTTTTCTTTCTGCTTTTGGAGGAGATAAAAAACATATATCCGTAACAGGCCCTTATGGAAAACAAATTACGTCTTTTTATGGGATTACAGGAGATGTTGCTGTTATAGAAATGGCTGCGGCATCAGGATTTTCTTTTGACAGTGACGGCATGAGAGATCCGTCTTCAGCGACTACTTTCGGAGTTGGAGAACTGATCAAAGACGCAGTTGAAAACGGCAGCAGAAAAATTATTCTGGGGCTGGGAGGAAGCTGTACCAATGATGGCGGCGTGGGAATGGCAGCTGCTCTGGGAACAAGATTTTATGATAGAAATGGAAGAGAATTTGTTCCTGTCGGTAAGAATCTGTGCAGTATAGAGAAGATAGATAATTCAAAAACCGATAAATTTCTGTCAGCAGTTTCTATAGAAGTAATGTGTGATATTGATAATCCTCTGTATGGTCATAATGGCGCAGCCTATATTTTTGCTCCTCAGAAAGGCGCAGATGAAGCCATGGTAGAGATGCTGGACAGAAATCTTAAATATTTTGCTGATCTTGTGAATTCAAATCTCGGTATAGATGTTTCATGTCTTTCCGGAGGTGGAGCTGCAGGGGGAATGGGCGCAGGAGCGTATGTTTTCCTTCATGCAGATATGAGGCAGGGAATAGATGTGATTTTAGATATGCTTCAGTTTGAAAGATTGCTAAAGGACTGCAAAGTTATATTTACAGGTGAAGGACAGTTTGACAGACAAAGTCTCGGAGGCAAAGTTGTAGTGGGTATATCCAAGAGAGCTAAAAAGGCAGATGTCCCGGTGATAGCTGTGGTCGGACGTATGAAGGAAGACATTCCAGAGCTTGCCGAGGTAGGCATTAACCATGTATTTCAGACAGATCCCGGTATATATAAAAATAAAGAAGAGCTCATAACGCATTGCAGAGAGGATTTGTATAATGCTATGATAAAAATTCTTGACGGGAATTATATAAATTAAATTTGTTCTTAGCGCACACGCTTTGATAATTGTTACAAGACTGAAAAAATGAGATTGCGATTTTACGGGATCTCATTTTTTCTTAGCCGGAATAATTCGGGAGAAACCAGCCATACTTATCTTATGATAAATAATTTAATATGGGGTTACCCGGATATGATAAGGAGTTGAAAATCAATGATTGAACAGGATACAATAAGATTGCTGAGGGAATGTGATGCAGGCATTAAGATGGGAGTTTCTTCTATAGATGATGTTTTTGATTATGTCAGCAGCGATGATTTTAGACATGCTCTTAAATATTGTAAAGATCAGCATGTAAAACTTCAGGATGAAATACAGACTCTTTTGGATAAATACCATGATGATGGAAAAGAACCTAATATGATGGCAAAAGGCATGTCATGGATGAAAACTAATGCCAAACTTGCTATGGATGGTTCAGATGAAACTATTGCAGATCTTATGACAGACGGATGTAATATGGGAGTTAAAACCTTAAATAAATACCTTAATCAATATGAAGCAGCTGATGAGCAATCGAAAAACATAACGAAGCGATTGATAAATCTTGAAGAAAAACTGGTGATGGATTCTCGCAGATTTCTATAACATGCAGAGCAGTGAATTGACAGAAAAATATTTATGATATTGCAGCATCAGTCATGATTTTATGATAGCAAAGCTTTGATCAAACCTTCTTTTTCCTTGAGATTATGCATACATTTAAGGGGAAGGGAGGTTTTTTAGTGAAAAGAATCTTAAAGAGATGGGAAAAAGTGCTTACAGGTGCCCTTATAGGTATATTTTTACTTGCAGGCGGTTTCATGGGTGTGGATAAATTTATGACTAAAGAGAGAAGTTTGACTATATTTGATGAGGCTTCTGTTGTATCGGGAAACGCACCGGCTGATGAATCTGCATCTTCTGATAAAGAAGTTAAAAATTCAGATCTTAAAATAGATGCTAAATCAGCTGTACTTATAGACGGAAGCAGTGGGAAAGTGCTGTTTGCGCAGAATGAAAAGGAACATCTGCCTCCGGCGTCTGTAACGAAGGTAATGACTCTTCTTTTGATATTGGAGGCTTGTGATTCGGGTAAGATATCACTTGATGATAAAGTGACCGTTTCAGAACGAGCAGCAGCCATGGGAGGCAGCCAAATGTATATGGAACCGGGTGAACAACATACTGTGGAGGAATTGCTCAAAGGGGTGATTATGGTCAGCGCCAATGATGGATGTGTTGCGTTTAAAAATATGCAGTTTAGGGAACAAAATAAAAACAGTATTACAAGCATTTGCAGCAGCTGATTGATTTAGGCTACGTTTATGTAGAAAAAAATGCTAATAATAGAAAGCTGAAGGGGAGGAATATATACATACTTCTATTACAGCTTCACCAAAATAGAGCAGAGAGTATTGATACCGCTGAAAGTACACTTTTAAAAGGTAGTATAATGTTTGAAATGGTTTCCAATATACCGGATACATCCGGCGGCATGAGTACAGCGCCGAATATGGCGAATATGTCTGGGGAAAGATCAGAAGTGTCAATGATACAGTCATCAAATGGCTTTGATGAGATGCTTGAGGGAACAGAAGGAGTGGACGGAGAAGAACTGATTACATATACAGATATTTTTGTTTTGGAACATACCAAAGAAATCGGTATTCTGCGAGCTATTAATGCATTAAAACATAATATTTAGCAGGTGTTTAATGTAGAAACGTTCATTATTGGATTATATGCAGGATTGATCGGCATTGGAATTACAGAATTTTTATTAATTCCATGTAATGTGATTATTCATAATGTGATAGGAACAGAGCTTGTTAATGCAGTGGTACTTATTCTGTTGGCATTGATTGGTGTATTTATTCCGGCAAAGAAAGCCGCGAAAAAAGATCTGGCAACTGCATTAGAGGCAGCATAATCGTTATGGCATTGTTATTAAACAGATAAAAAACACTGTCAATTCTTGAAGATACAATAGGAAATTGGCGGTGTTTTTACTATGGCTGAAGAAAGAACTTTGATGTGTTTGCCTGCATGATTTCTGCGAAAATTACGATTATTTGAGTGGAAGCGTTACAGTGAATGCAGTCCCTTTTCCTATCTCACTGGAAACAGAAATTGTTCCTCCGTGAAGATCAACAATTCGTTTTGCAAGAGTTAATCCTAAACCATTTCCAATCTCGTTGCGTGAAGAATCAGCCTGATAAAACTTTTCGTAAATTCGTTTCAAAACATCTTTGCTCATTCCGATTCCGTTATCAACGATAGAAATTTTTACGGAACGTCTGTCTGTACTTAGTAGAACACGGATTTGTCCACGATCTGGAACAAATTTCATCGCATTTCCGAAAATATTCTGCCATACCTGCATCAGCATTTCTCTGTTGCCTGTGTAATTGACAGTGCAGAGGTCAATATCAAGATCCAGTTCTTTTTCTATCCATTGCGATTCAAACAGCAAGATCACTTCCCTAAGCTGCTCATCCAGAGAGAAAGTTTCCTTTTTCACTTCAATTTCCTGATTTTCAAGTCTGGACAGAAGAAGAATATTTCCAGTCAGATTGGAAAGACGGCGAGTGTTAAAAAGAATTCTATTCGTATATTCTGTTCGTTTTTCTTCCGTTAAAGAATTATTTTGCAGTAAGGTGGCATATCCTTCAATGGCAGAGCAAGGTGTCTTGAATTCGTGAGAAACATTTTCAATAAAATCTGTTCGGAAAATTTCCGTATTGGAGAGTTCTTGAATCATCTTATTAAAATTTTGTGCTACGGAACGAAGCTCTTCTGCCTGAATGTTATCACTGAGTCGTACTTCAAAATTGCCTTTTACCACTTCTTTTGTTGCATTATCAATATTCTGAATAAATTTCAGAGGACGTTTTCCAATGACCTGAGAGAAAATTGTTCCAACAATAATACTGACTAGTGCAGATACAAGCAATATAAGTTCCGGTCTTGGGTTGGTTAAAATTCCACTGCGCAAAAGAAGAATAATAAATAAGTTAGTTAAAAAAACAGTAATAACAAGAATTAGAAAGACCATAGCGGAAAAAACAACCGTGATGTGAAACGTTTTTTTATTTATCATTTTTTTTCACCGCCTTATAGCCAAGTCCCCGGACTGTTACAATCTCAAAATCAGGATTTTCTTTAAATTTTTCACGCAGACGGCTAATATGGACCTCAAGTGTGTGTGTATCCGTTTCGGTGTCCGGTCCCCAGATTTCATCCATGATCTGCCGCCGTGTGAAAATACGGTTTGGCGAAGAAATCAGTTTGAATAACAGAAGAAATTCCTTTTGCGGGAGTTCTGTTTTTTTAGAATTTGTAATTACCGTGAAAGTTGTGCTGTCAAATTCCGTGTTTCCGAGTTTTGCCATTCTCTGGTTGACAATCTGAGAACGGCGAAGCAGCGCTTCTACACGCCACACCATTTCATTGACATCAATGGGTTTTACCATATAATCATCAGTTCCGGCGAGAAATCCTTCGTGTTTGTCCGCAGCATTTTCTTTTGCTGTGATGATGAGAATAGGGATAGTGTATCCGGCCTTTCGGATGACTTTTGTCATTTCAAAACCATCCATATTCGGCATCATGACATCAGAAACAATTACGTCTATATAATTTTTTTCCAACATATCAAAAGCATTTAGACCATCTGATGCGGGAATCGGCTTATAACCGTTATCGGAAAGAACAGTACAGAAAAGATCGCGAAGCTCTTTATCATCTTCCACAACTAATATCTGAAACATAGCATGTACCTCCTCTATCAGTATAATCCTTATATTTTTTATCATAACATAAAAACCTCAACTATATCTCAATAAAAGCCATCCATAGAACTTTTTTTGAACACTTTTCCATTCAGAACAATAAAAGGATCCCGGAAACGCCGAGACCCAATGAGAAAGCAGTATATAAGTATTATTTATTTTACATGAAGAATATAGTTTTCTTTTCGCGGAGCGGTTTTTGGAAGTTCGCCGTTTGCATATCCCAGTGCAATAGAAGCGACGCCCATGAGATTCTCAGGCAGACTCAATTGTTTTAACAGGACTTTGCCTTTTTCTGAAGAAAAGATATCTTTGGAGCGGTGAATCCAACAGCTTCCCAGTCCGGCAGCATAAGCTGCATTCAGCATGTTTCCGGCGGCTAAGGAACCGTCTTCGACAGGTGCAACTCCATCTTCCGGTGCCAATACGAAGATAATTGTCGGTGCGCCGTAATATGGATGAAAAGCTCCGGTGGGATCTACAATTTTCCCGCTCATTTCGTCGATCTGTTTTACCAGTTTTGGATTTTGAATAGCGATAATGACAGGAGCCTGAGAGCCGTTGCTATTTGCAGCATACGTTCCAGTTTCCAAAACTGCGTTTAATTCCTCGTCTGTAATCTGTTCCGGTTTGAAAGAACGGATACTTCTTCTTTCTTTTAATACCTTTAATACTCCATTGTTCATATTCAAATACCTCCATTTATAAATTTGAATGTTTGGATCTTGGATATCATAGAACAGCATTCTCAACTCAACCTCAAGTAAATGTGAAGGAAATATAAAAGGGTAAAATCTAAAAAGTTGAGGTTCAGTTGAGGTTGGATTGAGGTCTAGTTGAGAAAAGTCAGATATCGTATCAGCAGAATAAAAATGAGGAGGTTCATTATGCTGAAAATATTAAGATATCTCAGAAAGAAAGACTTGGGACTGATTTTTATCAGTTTGCTGTTTATTGCTACTCAGGTCTGGCTGGATTTGAAGATGCCGGATTATATGTCGGAAATCACGCGGCTGGTACAGACGGAAGGCAGTGAAATGGGAGAGATTATGTCTGCCGGAGGGAAAATGCTTCTCTGCGCTTTCGGAAGCCTGATAGCGGCAATGATTGTCGGTTTCATGGTAGCGAAAGTGGCGGCAAGTCTTTCTATGCGGCTTCGTGAAAAAGTATATGATAAAACAATGTCGTTTTCTATGGAAGAGATCAATGGTTTTTCAACTGCCAGCCTGATTACTCGTTCTACAATTGATATTACGCAGATTCAAATGTGTGTGGCAATAGGATTACAGGCAATAATTAAGGCACCGATTATGGCAGTCTGGGCAGTTGTGAAAATTGCAGGAAAAGGTTGGGAATGGACGGCTGCAACAGGAGGGGCGGTCATTGTTCTGATACTGATGCTCGGAAGCGTGATTGCGCTTGCTATGCCGAAATTTAAAAGTATTCAGAAACTGACGGATAGTTTGAACCGTGTAGCAAGAGAAAATCTGACCGGACTTCGGGTTGTCAGAGCCTACCATGCGGAAGATTATCAGGAAGCCCGTTTTGAAAAGGCAAATGATGATTTGACAAAAAACCATTTATTTACCAGTCGTACTATGGCGTTTATGCAGCCGGGAATGCAGCTTATTATGTCTGGGCTTGGACTTGCGATTTACTGGATTGGTACGTATCTGATCGACGGAGCGGCAGGACCGGATAAGCTGACACTGTTTTCTGACATGGTGGTATTTTCGCAGTATGCAATGCAGGTGGTTCTGGCGTTTATGCTTCTGACGATGACATTTATCATTCTTCCGCGTGCTATCGTTTCAGCAAAACGTATTAATGAGGTTCTGGACACTAAGACGAAGATCCATGATGGAAAGGTGACAGATTCTGAGCTTTACGAACAGGGAGAAGTGGAATTCAGACATGTCAGTTTTCAATATCCGGATGCGGAAGAATATATTCTGCATGATATTAGTTTTACTGCACATAAAGGGGAGACCGTTGCATTTATCGGCTCAACAGGAAGCGGAAAGAGCACATTGATTAATCTTGTTCCGAGGTTTTATGATGCAACAGAGGGTGAAGTTATTGTAGATGGAATTAATGTTAAAAACTATACGCAGGAAGCGCTTCACAATAAATTGGGATATGTGCCGCAGAAAGCGGTAATGTTCAATGGAACGGTTACTTCCAATGTAACCTATGGTGAAAATGGAAGAGCTCCGGCAGAAAAGGACGATATTATAGAAGCAGTATCCGTTGCTCAGGCAGAGGAATTTGTTATGAAAATGGATGGAACCTATGATGCGAAGATTGCGCAGGGCGGAACGAATGTGTCCGGAGGACAGAAACAGCGTCTTGCTATTGCAAGAGCTATCTGCCGCAGACCGGAAATCTATGTGTTTGATGATTCATTTTCAGCGTTGGATTATAAGACGGATCGAATTTTGCGGAAAAAACTGAAAGAAACAACGAACGGTGCAACCAGCCTGATCGTGGCACAGAGAATCGGAACCATTATGGATGCGGATAAAATTATCGTATTAGATGAAGGAAGGGTTGTCGGTCAGGGAACGCACAGGGAGCTGTTGAAAAACTGTCCAGTTTATCTGGAAATTGCAGAGTCACAGCTTACAAAGGAGGAGATTGCAAATGCCTAAGAATGAATACAAAATGGGAGAATATAAAAAAAATAACTCTTCGCATGGCGGCCCGGGAGGCCCGGGAGGAGCGGGCGGAATGACCGCCGGTGAGAAAGCCGATGATTTTGGAAAAGCCATAGGGCAGCTTCTCGCTTACTGTAAAAAATACCTTCCGTTTATGTTGGGGGCTGTTATACTTGCGGCAGCAGGAGCGATCTTAAATATTATCGGACCAAATAAATTGGCAGATATAACGGATTTGATTACAGAAGGACTGATGACAAAAATTGATGTGTCGGCGGTGGTAGATATCTGTATGCTGCTTGTTGTCCTGTATGTGTGTGGATGGGCATTCAGCCTGATCCAGGGACAGATTATGGCGGTCATCACACAGAGAGTATCTAAAACCCTGCGTGCTGATATTTCAGATAAAATCAACCGGCTTCCGCTGCGGTATTTTGATTCTAATAGTATTGGAAATACGCTGTCCATAGTGACCAATGACGTGGATACCATCTCCCAGACCATGAATCAGAGCATGGGAACGCTAGTGTCGGCACTGGCCACCTTTGTCGGCGCACTTGTAATGATGTTTTATACCAATTGGATTATGGCAGTGGCTGCGATTGTGGCAAGTTTATTAGGATTTGCGCTGATGATGGTGATTATTTCTCGTTCTCAAAAATACTTCCTGCGTCAGCAGATGGAACTTGGCGCCATCAATGGACACATTGAAGAAACATATGCCGGACATAATGTGGTAAAAGCATATAATGGAGAAAGACATGCAAGAAAGACATTCTGTGAAATGAACAGGCGTCTGTATGACAGTGCATGGAAGAGTCAGTTTATGTCTGGTCTAATGCAGCCGTTGATGGCATTTGTCGGTAATTTCGGATATGTAGTTGTTTGTATCGTGGGAGCGCTGCTTGCCTTGAACGGACATATCTCTTTCGGTGTGATTGTTGCGTTTATGATGTATGTACGGCAGTTTACACAGCCCCTTTCACAGCTTGCCCAGGCGGCAACCAGTCTGCAGTCCACAGCGGCAGCCTGTGAACGTGTATTTGAATTTCTTGGAGAAGAGGAAATGGAAGATGAAGGTCATAAGACAAAAGCGCTTTCCAATGTAAAAGGCAATGTGGAATTCAAACACGTTCAATTTGGATATAATGAAGACAAAGTGATTGTAAAAGATTTTTCGGTAAAGGCGAAAGCAGGGCAAAAAATTGCGATTGTCGGACCGACCGGAGCGGGAAAAACAACAATGGTTAATCTGTTGATGCGTTTTTATGAGACAAATTCCGGAGATATATTGATTGACGGAACACCATCGAAGGATGTGAAAAGAGAGAATCTGCGCAGTCAGTTCTGCATGGTGCTTCAGGATACATGGCTGTTTGAAGGAACCATTCGTGAAAATATCGTTTATTCCAAAGAAGGCGTGACAGATGAACAGGTGATAAAAGCCTGCAAAGCAGTGGGGCTTCATCATTATATAATGACACTTCCGCATGGATATGATACAGTTCTTGGAGATAACGCAAGTTTGTCACAGGGACAGAAACAGTTGATTACCATTGCAAGGGCAATGATTGCAGACGCACCGATTTTAATATTAGATGAAGCAACCAGTTCCGTAGATACCAGAACAGAAATTCTGATTCAGAATGCAATGGATAAGCTGATGGCTGGAAGAACATCTTTTGTCATTGCACATCGTTTGTCCACAATCCGCAATTCGGATTTGATTCTGGTGATGAAAGACGGGGATATTATTGAGAGTGGAAATCATGAAAAATTGATGGAAATGGGCGGTTTCTATGCAGATTTATATAATAGTCAGTTTGAAGAAAAAGAGGAAGCAGTATAGGAAATAACAGGGAAGTGTTTTTACGCTTCCCTGTGAAAGGAGAAAAACGAAAATGAAGTATAATTATATCGTAATTGAAAGAGAGTTTGGCAGCGGAGGAGCAGTCAGTAATACAAAAGCTCGCACAAAATGGTCCGGCAGTATTTATGGATAGTGGAACTCTTGAAATAAACAAATGTGTGGAAATTTTGAAAAATATTATGTTGATAACTTCTGAAAACTAAGTATTGACTTGTAGTCTGTTAGTTTACCAAAGCACACAAGCGGCATTGTGTTTTTTGCCGCTTGTGAAAATGAGTAAAACTGCAGGCCTATAATGTATTTTAACATTCTAAGTTATCTTCGGCATCTATCCACATCTGCAAATTCCCATCCAATGCCAATGTCACATATTCCAAGGATTTGTCTATAGCTGGCGCATTTAAGGCACATTGAGAATTAGGAGTTGTTCATAATTTATCCTTTGCAACATTACAATCAATTCTTAAAATATATACTTTCATATATTTTCTTACCATCTTTAAGAACGGTGCTGATATTCGGATTTGTTTCACGTAATTCTTTTTCTTGTA
>NZ_JBKTXS010000025.1:0-30566 GCF_046951855.1 Lentihominibacter sp.
ACAGTAGAGGAATCAGGAGAGAAAACAGAAGCCGTAAAACTAAACAAACAGACTCAGGAAGTTTACAAAACACTGCAGGACTATCTGCTGGGACTCGATTTTGAACCTGAAGCCATCAATAAACATGAACTTTATCAGACCAACATAGATATGCTCAGCCAAACCATCAATGCTCTCGAAAAAGGCAATATTCAAGAAGCCTATGACGAATATCTGTGGGCTATAGATTGGGCATGGTACGATATGTACTTTGATCAGGAAACTTGCGATTACCTTGAAAATCAACTGTTTGAAAACAGAAAAGGCACATGGGGAGACGGACTTGTCAAATATCCGCATTGTGATATAGACGATGTGGTCATCAGCCTTGGTGAAAAATATGATGCAGAAAACCCTGATGTTTCATCAGAAATAGAACAGCTCAGAACTCTCAGAGACATTCAGCAGCAATACCTTGATGAAACTTACGAAGAAGAGAAACAAGGACTGCAACAAGCCATAAAACTTATGAACGATTATGCAAAATAACATACAGCACTCCTCCAAAAGGACGGGATTTTCGGATCTCGTTCTTTTATTGTCCTTTTTATAAAAAAGATGCTTACATCCGGAGATATATGATATAATAATTTATTATATGAATATAAATGAAAGGAAAGAAATCATGACGCAGCAAAGTACTATCAGCAGAATGTATTTGGCAAATATCATAGAAGAAAATGAACAGGGGTTTCACAGAGAGTCGCTGTGGTTTGGCAGCATGCCTCAGAATCTGGGCCTTATGATTATAGATGCTATGAAGGACTGGTATGAACCTAACAAAAATGATCTGAATGCCTCTATAATAAAATATCATGAAATGCTTGAAGATAAAGACAACCTCACATTTGATATGATGGAGGGAGAAGGTTTTGATGCCGACGGAATGAAGATTTCGGTTGAGCTGAGCAACGATCTCAACGATATGTTCGGTTTCATAGTCTGCGAGATCTGTAATATATTCGCTAAAAACGGAGAAACTCCCGAAACATTCAAAAGCCTTGCAGAATTCAAGGAACATTTCATAAAAGAATATGACATAGACAAAGAATTTCAGGAAGTCCTTGAAGGAATAAACGAAGCCTCTGTCTCAAAAGCCCTATACTTAATTGATATGAAATACGATTATACCGGCAGACATTTCCGCAGCAGTAAAAATGTCTCCTAAATAATTTATCACGAAAGGAATATTCTTTAATGGAAAAGACTACATTTAAGGAAAAATTAGGATACGGCATCGCTTCTCTGGGCGATGCCATTTCATATGGTTTTGTAGGCACATTTTTTCTTTTCTTTCTTACTACTATTGCTGATATCCCTCCTGCCATAGCAGGAGTCATCGTAGCGATAGGCTCTGTATGGAATGCTGTATTCAATCCTGTCATGGGATATCTTGCCGACAATATCACTACCCGTTTCGGCAGACGAAGACCCGTTATATCAATCTTTTCCATATTCCTTGGCATTATGCTGTTTCTGATGTTTACCGATATAAATATATCTGCGAACTTCAAACCTGTGTATTACGGAATCATGATGGTATTCTTCTGGACCAGTTTCACCGGATTCTTCGTGCCTTACTGTGCACTGGGGACCGATTACGCATCAAGCTATGACGAAAGAACATCTATAAGATCCTTTGCATCCTTTTTCAATATGATCGGAAATGTATTCTGTATGGTGATGCCCACTATCATCGTTGAATTCCTGCAGCAGCATGGATTCAGTGAATCTGGAGCTTGGTCACTGACCGGAGCATTTCTTGGTGTGATTACATCCGTTACTATCATCATCACTGTTATCGTATCAAAAAACAGAGATCTACCTTGTAAAAAAACAGAAAAAAAACCTTCAGGCACCCATAATATCCTCAATATATTCAGAGAATATATTTCTGTAGCACGTCTGCGTCCTATGAAATATCTTATAGCAGCCAGTCTGTTTTCTTTGATTGTATATACGATGCTTATGTCAAACGTTCTGTACTATTTTACTTTTAATCTGAAATTATCGGCAGTTCAGATATCAGCATGCCTTATGATCCGCTCGCTGCTTGGCATAGCATTTATCCCTCTTGTGGGAAAACTATCTGTCATATTCGATAAAAGAATAGCATTAATAGGATGTTATCTGCTTGGTATCACCGGTATGCTCCTTATAAGACTGATCGGTCTTGAAGCTCTGTCAGGAGCTGTTATATATACAATTTTTCTGACTATCTGCACAGCTATATACTGGCAGTTAATGCCTTCTATATTTTATGATATATGCGAATATGACAAGGTCACTACAGGAAAGAAACGAGAAGCTATGATCCTTTCATTTCAGGGTCTTGTTGAAGCTGTTGCTGTAGGTATCGGAGGACAAATCCTTGGCGCCATACTCCAGATGGCAGGTTTTAACGGAAGCGGAACAACTCAGACTATTCAGGCTATGACATGGATAGAAAACTCCGCCACAATACTCCCTATGATTTTTCTGGCTATTTCTTCTGTTGCTCTTTATAAATATCCTCTGAGAAGAGATACGAACCAAATTATAAAATAGCCCGCGGATCCATTAAATTCCGCGGGTCTTACAAATTCTTCATTATAGACTTTTCAAATATTTTATCTCATCATTGGTAAGTTTGCGATAATGACCTTCCATAAGACGACCAAGCTTTATCTGCCCTATTTCAGTGCGCTGTAGCTCCTGCACCTTATTCCCTACAGCGGCAAACATCTTACGAACCTGACGGTTTTTTCCTTCTCGTATCTTTATTTCTACAAGGGCATATCTGGGCATCTGCTTTATTACTTTGACCTTAGCAGAAGATGTCACAAACCCACCTATATCCACACCGCGGCGCAGCCTGCTAATCCTTGCATCAGAAATAACTCCTGCAACTTTAGCTACATATGTCTTATATACCTCGTGTTTAGGATGCGTCAGAGTATATGTCATTTGTCCGTCATTTGTCATTATCAAAAGCCCCGTAGTATTGTAATCAAGGCGTCCTACAGGAAAAAGCCTTTCAGGGATATCCATTACCAAGTCTGCCACAGTCTGCCGGTCCTTGTCATCATCCATAGAAGTTATATACCCTTTAGGCTTATTGACTGCGACATAAACATTCTTATGAGTATGATCTATGATCCTTCCATTGACCTCTACCACATCTCCCTGAGCCACATTCCTTCCAAGTTCTTCGACAATAATTCCGTTTATCTTTACATTGCCGTTTGCGATCAGCTCGTCAGCTTTCCTCCTGCTGCATATTCCTGCATTAGCAATATATTTGTTTATTCTCATCTGATCCTCCGAGTTATTTATCAAAGCAATTTCCATGATATATAATAGTATAATGAATAAAATCTATCAATACAACTAATTCATTATAATATTTGTATATAAACCTTCTCCAAACAAACTTTACCTTTTATCATAATATACTTGTTCACATCAGTACCTTTAAGTATAATATATTTACACATATTACGTTTACAGGAGATAGAACATGAAAAAATATTTTAGTCAATTAAAAATGGAAATAGATTCTCTTACAGTATTTTCAAAACTAAAAGAAGATCCGGCTATATCATGTCTAAGACTGCTTCTTGATACCATCGAGGATAAAGACACTAACACATCAATAGATCTTTACAGCCGTTTTGTATCAGCCCTTTACAAAAATACTGCCAGCCTTACAGATTATATAAAAACATTGGTTCTTCAGGATGACAACTTTTATGTGAAAGGACATGCCGAAAAAAAACATATAGATCATGTCATACGAGATTCTGTAGACCATGAGCTTTCTATTCTTCAAAAAATCGCATCTTTGACATCAGATTCATTTCAGGACATAATCGGATATGAAGGTTTTCTTCCGGAATGGACTACGCGCCCTATAGATATACAATATGATTTTATGGAGAAACTCAGCAATATTTCCGTAACCGGCTATGGCATATATGCCAAGTACTGTTTTTTCAGACTGAAGGAAGGAAATGTAGTTCCTGTTGTCCATCCCGACTATCAGCCTCTGGATCAGCTTTTTGGATATGAAAGAGAACGCAATATTATAATAAAAAATACAAAAGCCCTGATAGATGGAAAAGGCGCCAGCAATATGCTTCTTTACGGAGATGCCGGAACAGGCAAAAGCTCAACTGTAAAAGCCGTTGCGGCAGACCTGTCGCCAAAAGGACTTCGTATTATAGAAGTAAAGAAAAATCAACTTTATCAAATTCCTTGGCTGATGGAGGAGCTTTCTTTAAATCCCCTGAAATTCATACTTTTCATAGACGATCTCAGCTTCACAGGCAACGATGATAATTTTTCAGCTCTGAAAGCCACTCTCGAAGGCAGTATATCAGGCTGTGGAGATAATGTAGTAATTTACGCCACCAGTAACCGCAGACACTTGCTAAAAGAAAATTTCAGAGACAGAATGGGAGATGAACTTCATATTAATGACACTATGCAAGAAACCATGAGTCTTTCAGCACGTTTCGGTCTTGCCGTGACTTTCCAGAAACCTGATAAAGAAGAATATCTTTCTATTGTAAAAGCTCTGGCAGATCAGTATGGCATAGATATGGATAAACAAGAACTTTTCAAAAAAGCAGAAGCCCATGCCATCAGAAAAAATGGCCGAAGTCCAAGAACAGCCAAACAATTTATAGAACTTTTAAAAATAGGACTCTGATAACTCAGAATCCTATTTCTGTCATATCCTCTATCAACATAATAAAGTACCATGTCCTATGCTGCAGCAAATCTGTGATTTCATTTTTTACCAATAAAGATCAGATTAAAAAATGCATATACGCATTAAAATTGTACAAAAATCAGTACAAAGCATAAAAACTGTGCTATAATAACAACGTAGCTAAGGAAAAGAGGGGATAAATATGAATGCTACAAAAAAAATAATAGTAAAAGCTAAAAAAACATTTGCTGATTGTGCTTACCTCATAGATGAGGCTGTAAAACATGGTCAGCTGTAAAAAGAAAATAATAACTTATAAAAGTATTATAAAGATTTTTCGGTAGGTTAACACCTACCGTTTTTTTTACAAAAAACAAAATGATCTTACAGTTTAATAAAAATCTGCCAAAAGCAGAATTTCTGCTGCCCTATAGATGACCTCAGGTATAGAAAAATGATCATATGACAATTTAATCCTGTGTTTCTTTTATCTCCGCGATATCCAAAGCCTGTGACAATAACGTAATTATGACTTCATTTCTTGATAACTCAGTCCTTGCTGTGAATCGATTCAATCTGTCAAGCAATTCTTCCGGAAGACGAACAGATGTTACTTTATATCCGTCTTCACCTTTCTTTTTCGGAACGATTATTTTCTGCATGCTCTCACCTATATTCATAAAAATTTTTAATACCAAAATTATAATTGTAAAAACATGCTGTTTATATACTTAAATTATGATATCATTTTTATATTCATATATACATATATTCTTTATGTTTAAAAAGGTGAAACCTATGCGAAAGATAACACCTGAACAATTCATCAAGCTCATACAAGCAAAAGAAAAAGAACAATTAAAAAAATCTTTTAAAAACAGGCTGAAAATAACAGTAGAAATTTTTCAAGTACACTGGTTTGTCAGAAAATATTATAAACCTTTTTGGATCTTTAAAATACTTTTTTACTGCATTTGCATTTTATTAAAAAAGCCGACCCTTAAATAGCTTATAGTACTCAACAACTCTCACCTCTAACGATAATTCTGAATATATTTAAGTAATGTTATTTTTTCGGAAAGATATCGGAGGTCGGATATGTCAGATTTTAAAAAGTACAAACCGATCTGTCATGGGATAAATAATTCATCTTTATACAGACCGACAAAATGCTGCTGCATGTGTAACACTTTTCCAAAATTAATAGTCGGCCCCACCGGACCACAGGGACCTACCGGTATTCAGGGGCCTACCGGACCTGCCGGGCCTCGCGGAGAGCAAGGCCCTATAGGCGCCACAGGACCTTCAGGGCCTCAGGGAGCAACCGGACCTGTCGGCAATACAGGCATCACAGGGCCTACAGGACCGCAGGGGAAACAGGGTTCTACAGGACCTGCCGGACCTACTGGCAACACAGGACCTCAAGGAGTACAGGGCCCACAGGGAATCCAAGGAGAAAAAGGTATCACAGGAATTCAAGGGCCTGCCGGACCTCAAGGAGAGCAAGGGCCTACAGGCGTCACAGGACCTGCTGGTAATACAGGGGCTACAGGACCTGCTGGCCCGCAAGGAAAACAAGGGCCGACAGGAGCTACAGGACCTGCTGGCAATGCAGGTCCTGTCGGACCCCAAGGAACACAAGGCCCACAGGGAATTCAAGGAGAAAAAGGTGTCACAGGGATGCAAGGGCCTGCCGGACCTCAAGGAGAGCAAGGGCCTACAGGGGCTACTGGACCGACTGGGCCGACAGGAGCCGTAGGCGAACAAGGAGAAAGAGGCCTAACCGGCCCTACTGGTGCAACGCCAAATGAAACATTTGCTTCATTTATCGACTTCCAAGATAGATTCATAGACGGAAACCTATTGACATTACATCCATCAGTAATAGACGTAACCGGAAATATCACAGAATCAGATTTAACTCATATAAACATCAAATCTGGATATTATCTTGTATCATACAATGTCTCTGCAATATTAGTAGATCCATCCTACATGCAGATCACGCCATTTTATAATGGTCTGCCACATCTTGACACAGGTGTATATTTTGCCACAACAGCAGATGGATCTGTCGCCTGTGGATCGTCCCACTTCGTTCTGGCCGCTCCCACAGATACAGTATTTTCGCTCGTCTACAATGGCCCTCTGAACGCTAAAGATGGTACAGTAAACCTGACTTTTCTCAAACTCAGCAGATAACAGTAAAAAGTGTGTACAGCAAAATCATGCTGTACACACTTTTTACTTAAAAGCAAATAATAGCGCACATCAATACCTTATGTTGAATGAAAAAAGATCCTCTGTTATATCAAATTTTTTCTATAGCCTTTATAAGATCATCTTTTCTGTTTATAACTTTACCTTCTATCACTTCCTCCAAAAGATAATCCAACAGCCTTCCTATCTCCGGGCCCTGACATATCCCAAGAGCCATTATATCTGTACCGTCTACCTCAAGATCTTTCAAAGAAAAACATTTATGTTTCTCCAAAATGCCCTTCATCATAGCTTCTATTTTATCAAATCGCCTTTTTAAATCATCTCCCATATTGCCTGTGGCAAAATTATCCGCCCTTTTTATATCAAGAATCTCAAAAAGGATCTCTGGCGAAAACCGTCTCATCCACCTTTTAAGAAGTTTCTCATCTTCTTTAAATATAAGATCATGATACTTGATCAAAAGAATAACTCTCTGAGATAATTTTTTATCAGCTTTAAATCGCTTCATAATGAGTTCTGCCACCTCAGCTCCCTTTGAAGCATGTCCGTAAAAGTGTCCTCTTCCCGTATCATCCAAAGAATACGTCAACGGCTTTCCTATATCATGAAAAAGTGAGGCCATTTTCATATGCAAATTATTTGCATCATTGACTGCTACAGCCTCCATAGCCCTGATACAATGTTCAAGAACATCATACTTGTGATATTCATTATGTTGTTCAAAGCCTTTCATCGCTACAAGTTCCGGAATAATAACTCCCAGAATATCTGCATACCGCCTTACTGTTCTTCCTGCATCTATTCCTGTCAAAAGCTTCTTAAACTCACTGAACAGTCTCTCTGCAGAAAGATTTTTTAGCATATAACTGTTTTCAAAAAGAGAATTCTCTGTCTCTTTCTCTATATCAAATCCCAATACCGATGAAAATCTCAGCGCCCTCATTATCCTCAAAGCATCTTCGCTAAACCTCCTATCAGGAGATCCTACAGTTCTTATTGTTCGGTCTTTGAGGTCATTTTTTCCTCCCAGTGGATCTATTATCTCGCCTTTCAGATCCATAGCCATTGCATTAATAGTAAAGTCTCTTCTTTCCAGATCCTTTATAAGAGATCCCGTAAATTTCACTTTATCAGGATGCCTTCCATCAGAATACCCCTCTTCAGTTCTGTATGTGGTTATCTCAACAGGGATGAATCCGCCCTGATCTGCCGGAAACAAAACTGTAACAGTTCCATGTTTCAATCCTGTATCTATTATATTCATATCGTGAAAAACTTCCTTCACCTGTTCAGGCACAGCATCAGTCGCAACATCTATATCAATTCCCTGCAGCCCGTCATATCCCATATCTGAAAGAATAGAATCCCTGACACATCCGCCCACAAAATAAGCTTCATATCCTGAATCGTTCAAAAGCTCTAAAGCTGCTCGCCCTCCTGTTGTCACAATTGTCTTTTTTCCGCACGCCATCGCCTATTCCTCCCGATGTAAATCTATGATATGATTATAACATACCACTATATCTGCTGTATTCAACATTTAATCATATCTTAATACCAAATTTCTAAAATTTGCTTATATGATAAAATCCTTCCTATTTGCCTTAAACTTTCAGCTATGTTATCATAAACAATAACATTCTGCAAAAGGACGAAATTCAAAATGATAAATACAGAAACAAACTATGAAGAATTATTGAAAAATCATAGACGCAGTCTCCATAAGATACCAGAACTCGACCGAGATCTTCCCCAGACAAAACGATATTTGCTGTCTGTCTTAGAACAGCTTAACTGCAAAATGACGTTTCTGTGCGGATCAGGTATCTGCGCTTATTTTGACAAAGGACGCAAGGAAACATACGGATTCAGGGCCGATATGGATGGCCTGCCTATACAGGAAACTAACAACTGCAGTTACCGATCCGTCCACGAAAATAAAATGCATGCCTGCGGTCATGACGGTCATATGGCCATGGTTCTGACTCTTGGACAATATGTCGATACTCTCGACGAGCTTAAATGCAATGTACTTCTTATCTTTCAGCCAGCTGAGGAAACTCTTGGAGGTGCAAAAGAAATATGTGAAAGCGGAGTTTTGGAAAAATACAATGTTACAAAAATTTTCGGCATACATATGTGGCCATTTATTGAAGCGGGAAAAATAGCCTCAAGGCCAAATGCCCTCATGCCCAAATCAGCAGAAATAAACATAGACATCTACGGCAAAGCCGCTCATGGCACGGCTCCCTATGAAGGAAACGATGCACTTTATATAGGCGCAGATTATCTCAATAAAGTCTACAGAAAGCACTCGCAAATCCCGGGAGCAGTACCGAGATTTCCTGAAGGTATAGGAGATCTTCCAAGAATTCCCGGAAAAGATCCCGAAGACAAAACTATAATCCATATAGGTAAAATGACCAGCGGATATGCAAGAAATATCGTTTCCGATTATACACATCTGCTCGGCACAGTACGAGCTTTCAGCGAAGAAAAATTCCAAATGATTATCAGGCTTCTAAAAGAGACTCTGAAACAGATTTCAAATGAATATAACTGTAAAACAAATTTCTCAAACAGCGATGGTTATCCCCCTGTGATAAATGATCCTGATCTATACAGAGAAATACGGCCGGTTCTTGATTCTCTTCCCAGCGGATATGAAGAATTCTCAGAGCCTCTTGTCATTTCAGAGGATTTCTCATTTTACGGTCATTACGCCCCTGCAGTTTTTTTCCTTCTGGGAACAGGTACTGGTATTTCGCTTCATAGCGTAAATTTTGATTTTGATGAGAAAGTACTCCTTGGCGGGTTCGAACTCTACAGGCGTCTCCTGGCATAAAACAGGAACATTTAAAAGAGAGGGTGATAAAATGTATAAGATCTTTATTGTTGAAGATGATGAAACTATCGCACACTCTATTGCAGACAAACTCAGCAGCTGGGGCTTCGAATCAAATGTCTGCAATAACTTCAGAAACATTCTGACACAGTTTCTTGAAATCGAACCACATCTTGTTCTTATGGATATTTCGCTTCCTTTCTTTAACGGATATCATTGGTGCAGCGAAATAAGAAAAATTTCAAAGGTCCCTATAATGTTCATTTCTTCCGCCGGAGACAAAATGAATATTGTCATGGCCATAAACATGGGTGCTGATGATTTCGTGTCGAAACCCTTCGATATGGATATGCTGCTTGCCAAGATACAGGCTCTTCTCCGCAGAACTTATGATTTTACCACGCAGCAGTCAGGAATATTCCAGCATGATAACATAATACTCAACAGTACTGCCTGTACAGTAACATATCATGATAATAAACTTGAGCTTTCAAAAAATGAAAACAAGATTCTCACAATACTTCTGGAAAACAAAGGTCAAGTAGTATCAAGGGATATCCTGATGAATAAGCTTTGGGAAACAGATTGTTTCATCGATGAAAATACTTTATCCGTAAACGTTACACGCCTGCGAAAATCTCTGGCAGCCATAGGTGTCCACGACCTGATAAAAACCAAGAAAGGTATGGGATATATAATCGAATGAGTAACGAATTTAATGAAGACCAACAAAAATGCGGTTTCTTCGCTGCATATATTCGCAGCAAGAGAAACGCCATCATACTATCAGGCATATTCATCATCATACTATCAGGCATATTTTTTCTCTATAATGTAAATCTTGACGCCATAGTTTTTGCCTCAATAATATGTACAATCACAGTAGCTATATATATCATATTGGACTTTCCAAAATTTCACCAACATCTGAACGCTTTAAAACACGCCACATCCAATATAACACTGACCTTAGGTTCCCTGCCTTCCTCAGAAAATGACACATATAAGGCGTATGAAAATCTTGTACGAATACTCTATGAAAGTCGAAGTGAACTCATCACTGAAAATATCGCCTCAAAACGATATATGGAAGATTATTATGCTATGTGGGTACATCAGATAAAGGTTCCCATATCAGCTATGCACATGCTACTTCATGATCAGCCGAAAAGTTCACCTCTCAACATCCAGCTTTTTAAAATTGAGCAATATGTAGAGATGGCACTTTCTTACGTACGTCTTGAATCAGACAGCAGCGACTATGTGATCAAACGTTACGATCTTGACTCTATTGTAAAATCAGCAGTTCGTAAATATGCGCCTCTTTTTATATCTAAAAAGATCAGCCTTGATATAGCTGATACCAATATCAAAGTAAACACAGATGAAAAATGGCTCAGTTTTGTTATAGAACAAATACTTTCAAACTCTCTCAAATATACACCTGCCGGAAAAATATCTATATTTTATGAAGCACCCAAAACGCTTATCATAAGAGATACAGGCATAGGAATCGCCCCCGAAGATATTCCTCGCATAGGAGAGAAAGGGTTCACAGGATACAACGGCCGTACCAGTCAAAAATCCACCGGACTGGGACTTTATCTATGCAATGAAATTCTCTCACGCCTGTCACATGCCATCACAATACAGTCAGAAGTAGGCGTTGGAACTACAGTTTCCATAGATCTTCAAACACGTGATATGATACTGGAATAACAACCTTACAAAATTGAAAGATTAGACGCTTCCGATGTAAGACAAATACATGGCAGCGTCTTTTTTTCTCTGGTAATCTTAGCATAAGGAAAACATTTAAGGAGGCATAATAAAATGACTGTTTTATTAGAAGTAAAAAACTTACAAAAAGTATATACCACACGTTTTGGAGAAAACAACGTTACAGCTCTGAGCAATGTGAGTCTTTCTGTGGAAAAAGGCGAATACATTGCCATAATGGGTGAATCAGGATCCGGAAAAACAACATTGCTCAACATACTGGCCGCGCTCGATAAGCCTACGAGAGGTAAGGTTCTTTTAAACGGTAAAGATATAACAGCTATAAGTGAAAAGGAGATATCTGCGTTCAGAAGAAATAATCTGGGTTTTGTATTTCAGGATTTCAATTTACTGGACACATTCAATTTAAAAGACAACATATTTCTTCCCCTCGTACTGTCAGGCAAAAAATATAATGAAATGAATAAACGACTTAAGCCATTGGCATCTAAGCTGGGTATCACAGATCTTCTGTACAAATATCCCTACGAAGTATCAGGAGGGCAAAAACAGCGTGCCGCAGTTGCAAGAGCCCTTATAACTTCCCCTCAGCTTATACTGGCTGATGAACCTACAGGAGCTTTGGATTCACGTTCAGCCGACGATCTTCTCAGACTTTTTACAGAAATAAATCGTGAAGGACAGACTATATTAATGGTAACCCACTCCATAAAGGCTGCCAGTCATGCAAGAAGAGTCCTTTTCATAAGTGACGGGACGGTTTTCCACCAGATCTACAGAGGAAATTCAACTACCGAAGAAATGTTCCAGAAAATATCTGACACTCTTACTACAATGGCAACAGGCGGTGATATCAATGACTAGACTTTACCCAAGTATGGCATTTACAAATATAAAGAAAAGTCGAAGAACATATATACCATATATGGTATCATGTATTCTCACCATCTCCATATATTACATCATATGCTCACTGGCAGACAATGAAAATATAGCCCTGTTATGGGGAGGCAATATCATACAGTCTTATATGGGGTTCGGACAAATAATAGTATCCATATTCGCTTTTATATTCCTGTTTTATATAAACAGTTTTCTTCTGAAACGAAGAAGAAGTGAATTCGGACTTTACAATATCCTTGGAATGGAAAAACGCCATATCACTAAAGTCATTATATTTGAAACATTTTATACATATATCACAGTAATGATCCTTGGGATATTGTGCGGAATCCTTCTTGATAAACTTATGTATCTGATTCTGGCAAAAATGTTTGGCGGAGGAATTCCCATAGGCTTCTATATTTCCACATCTGCTATATCAAAAAGTTTCGGCTTATTTGGTATAATCTTTTTATTGATACTGTTCAATTCTATAAGACAGATATATAAAGCCAAACCAGTCGAACTGCTAAAAAGTGAAAGTACAGGTGAACGTGAACCTAAAGTCAAATGGATTCTTGCAGCGTTAGGAGTAGCTTGCCTGGGCTCAGGATATTATATCGCCGTAACAACAGAAAATCCTGTCGCTGCATTTGCTATGTATTTTGTCGCTGTTATTCTTGTAATCGCCGGTACATATTTGCTGTTTACTGCAGGAAGCGTAGCACTGCTCAAGCTTCTGAAAAAAAATAAGGGGTATTATTATAAAACAAAACACTTCATCAGCGTATCATCGATGATGTACAGAATGAAACGAAACGCAGTAGGACTTGCAAACATATGTATCCTTTCTACAATGGTTCTCGTTATGGTATCAGCTACATTATCCATATATCTGGGCCTTGATGACTCTCTCGACAAACGTTATCCGGCTGAGTTTTCCATAAGTTCCATGGCTGACGATCCTCTTAACAATGATGTTTCGGAGCTTCTGGACAAATCACTGTCTAAAGAAGGACTTAAAAAGAAAAATGAAATATCTTATAAGGACCTTTCTGTTTCTGCAGTATATGAGGAAAAAGAAGACAGATTCATCACCGATCCGGATTCATACACCTCATTATCTGCCTTCCAGACTTATGATAAGCTTGCTACTTTGGTGTTTGTCACCCTTGATGACTATAACAGATGTATGAGAACTGATGAAACTATAAACAGCGAAAGTGATGTATTGGTATATTCAAACCGAGCACAACTTGAAACAGATACCATAAATATTTTCAATACCAAATTAAATGTGATAAAAACTCTGGATGATTTTATGGTAAGCGGCAACATGGCTGCAAATATTTCAAATGGATATTTCGTCGTAGTAAAGGATGATACCGTACTTAATGACATCTACAAAAAAAATGTAAAAGCATATGGTGAATACAGTTCTTTCATAAACTATTATTATCTCACAGATATTGCAGGTGATCCTGAAGAAAACAAAACTGCCATTGAAAATGCTTTCAACGATATAAAGACTCAGCTAAATGATTCACAGCAGTCAGGCGATTCTCCATACGCCGGTTTTACCGGAGCCATCGAATGCCGTTCTGTGGAAGGCGAATCATTTGGCAAAGATCTGACAGGATTGTTTTTTATAGGAATCTTCCTCGGACTGCTTTTTATAATGGCGACAGTATTGATCATGTATTATAAACAGCTTACAGAAGGTTATGAGGACAAAAAAAGATTTGAAATACTTCAAAATGTAGGCATGAGTCACCGTGAAGTAAAGAAATCCATTAATTCACAGATCCTAACAGTATTCTTTCTGCCTCTGGTTACAGCAGGAATTCATGTAGCCTTTAACTTCCCTTTCATTTTCAGAGTGCTTACCCTTCTTAACCTGTTTAATATGAAGCTTTTTGCACTTTGTACAATAGGATGTTTTCTGGTATTCACCATATTTTATATAATTGTATATAAAATGACATCCAGACTTTACTACAGAATAGTCAAAAAATAAATATCTTCAACAAATCTTCACCATTCTGTATTTGAAATGAATACACTTTTATGTTAGTCTGTTGCTATGTTAGGTTACGTGAAGATCGACAAAGGCGAATTGAAAGTTCGTGAATATGAAATATATACAGGCTATTACTGCGGAATATGCAAATCTATAGGAAAGCGGTACGGCCAGCTGCCACGGATGGCGCTGAGCTATGATGCCGCTTTTCTTGCCGTAATTCTCGCCTCCCTAAGCAATAAAAGCGATCTTCCCGTACAGGAACACTGTATTGCCCATCCTTTAATAAAGAAAAAAACTATAATAAGAAATGCTGCTGTAGATTACGCAGCAGATGTTATGTTGCTCCTTGCGTGGTACAAACTCATTGATGATGCCAATGATGAAGGCAAACTATATGCGAAAACTACTATCCGGCTTTTGAAAAAAATATATAAAAAACTTCAGGCTCGCTATCCTAAGCTCTGCAGAGAAATGGAAACATATCTGTCCCATTTGGCTTCCCTTGAAAGAGAAAGATGTTCCAGCATAGACATGGCTGCCGAAGCATTTTCAAAAATAATGGAGCTCATCTTTTCCGAAGGTATTGTCACTCTTTACAGTCAGAATCCGTCAGGTTTTGATGATCCCGAAAAATATAATAAAACTTACAGTCTTATGGCAAATATAGGATACCATATGGGAAAATGGATATATATGATAGATGCCGCAGATGATATAGAAGAAAACGCAGATACAGGAGCTTATAATCCTCTGATATACCGCTTCAACTACGATGAAAACTTAGAAACTACAGCTCAGTTCAGAGAAAGAATCGAATCGGATCTGCGCTTCAATCTCTATCATTATCTGGCCATTCTGAGCGATTACATAGATTCACTTGATATAAAAAAGAATAAAGGTATAATAGAGAATGTAATTTACCTGGGACTTAACCGTAAAACAGAAGAAATAATAACGAGAAAAGATAAAGATAAACAAATATAATAAAAAAACCGCTTTATACTGCGGCTGTACATATGAAAGGAGAAATTATATGAACCCTTATGAAATATTGGGAGTTTCCGAAAACGCTTCCGATGAGGAAATCAAAAAAGCTTATAAAGAACTTGTTAAAAAATATCATCCTGATAAATATCAGGACAATCCGCTGTCCGATCTTGCCAAGGAAAAACTCCAAGAAATAAATGAAGCTTATAACATGATAATGAAAGGACACGGAAGCTCAAGCGGCAGTTACAGCTATGGAACACCGGACTATATGTCCGTAAGACGTCATATAGATTCAGGCAACCTGTCCGCTGCTGAAAGCATTCTCAATTCAACAAAAGACAGGAGTGCCGAATGGTTCTTTCTTTCAGGAATGCTCTCCTACAGAAAAGGTTGGTACGATGATGCAATCAATAAACTTAAGACCGCCAACGATCTTGATCCCAGCAATGTGGAATACAGTCAGGCATACGGCCGTATAATCAATATGAACGGCGCATATCAGAATCAGGCGTATGGCAGAGGATACGGAAGAAATGACGATATGTGCTGTCAGGCGCTTCAATGCTACATATGTGCAGATTGCTGCTGCGACTGTATATAGTCCGATAATTTCACCTAAGCGACATGAGGATCAAAAATTGAAAAAAGAGACTGTTAAAAGAAAAAATACATCTGCAATAGCTCTGGGCGGAATATGTCTCGCCCTCACTCTCATATTTATATTCACCGGTTCCATAATCCCGGGCATAGAACTTACACTGTTTGCCATAAGCTCCTTGTTCGTAGCCGTCATGATCATAGAATCAGGAGTAAGTGCCGGAGCCATTTTATACGCCGCGGCTGTAATATTGGGCCTTGTTCTTGTCCCAAACAAACTGGCAATGATTCCCTATGCCTTTTTTTTCGGATACTACGGAATCGTGAAATTTTTTATAGAAAAACTTAAAAACGGGATAATTCAAATAGTCATAAAGGCTGTATTCTTTGCTTTTCTTCTCTGCATCAGCCTCCTTGGCTTCAAAGAACTTCTGCTTGGAAGCATACGGCTTCCTGATTGTCCGACAGTAATATTGATAATTGCCGGAATACTGATAATGCTGGTATATGATTATATCTATACTCTTCTTATCAATTTTTATCTCAAACGAATTAAAAACCGCGGTGCAGACAATATGAAGCTCAGCTGAATCAGCTGAGCCCTTTTTATTCATCTTCTCCTACTTTTATATCTATTCCGTTTACTGCCACACCTTCCCCCACCGGAATAAGTATATACTTACTGCCATCTATAACTTTTGTCGTTATATTGTATGTGTATTCAGGATTGACTGTAATATGGACTTCAGGTGTGATCATTTCAAACTTCCTGCTCTCCATAACATTATTGGGGTTAAGTACATTATCATCTCCAAAGCCCTTCTGACAGGCATCATTAAATAAATTTATCTTTTCTTCGGACACGCCGCTTGTTTTTAAAATATTATCTATATCTTCCACATATATTTCAGGAATCTCAGGATCCTTGCTTTCTTTATGAAGCATCAGCCTTTCCCGTATCTGCCCATGTACTGCCTTGACAATTTCAAGGCTACAGTCGCTTCCCAAAGCATCACACAATGCCTCTCCAAAAACATTCTTCTGAGCACCGGCAGAAAGCGGCACTCTTTCTACATTAAATATAGCCTCGATAAACTCCTCATGTATATATGAAAGATTTCTGCTGTAATATAGCGCATTATAAATATTAGCACTTCTGTCATCAAATGTCGGGAACATAAAACCTATCTCAGGAGAGCCTAAAACATGTCCTGTAGAAGCTCCTCTGAAACTTTTCTCATCAGCATAATATCTCAGTGCTGCTTTAGCATCCTTTACAGGGCAAATACAGCAAATTATGTAATCAAAAACCTCATTTGATCCTTCTTCCCACAGTTCATCATCATTTCCTTTAAAAGGTATATCATAAGAATCTGATGCCAGCAAAATAACATAACTTTCCTCTCCCATGTCCAGAGAATCTATCACTCTCTGATAAAAAACATTTCTCATATTTTCATCCCGCAAATGAGATAACCTGAGCGTCTGAAGAAGTCTATGCTCATCACTGTCTTCTACCTGCTTCGTTGAAAACTCTATATCCAGAAGGTTTTTCCCCAAAGTTCCTGAAAGAGCTTTCTTCAAGAGTTTAAGATACATCTCAGCCTCTTCCTGCTCCATAAGCCCTACTGACATATCTATGTGAGTAACGATCTCTTTAGCCGCATTTACATAACATCCAAAAATATGGCTTATACTGTCCTTTTCAGGTTTAAAACGTTTTCTTATTTCCTGTAATTCCTTTTGATTCATATAACTCCTTCCTATCCGCAAAAGTCATCTGCTCTCCATCACGCAGAAGACATGCCAGCGGTCTGTTTTTTCTTTCTGTTACTCTATTATTCTTTCCCACTTTGCCGCATAAAAGCAGCTCCTGAGGATCATATGGGGACATCCCCTTTCCTCCAACAGTCTTTTCATATGATAACATCCGGAGATAATTCTGTCCTATTCCTATATTCCATAAACATTTTTCATTATATATCATAAACATTGAAAAATCCACCTTCATATATCATACTGTTTCTCCACTTTCATCCCTTTTTCCACAGACAAATGATCAGAACAGCACAGTTTTAACATAAAAAAATCAGGATCCGAGCATAAACAATGCGCCCGGCTCCTGACATAGCTACCTATTCTCCATTTCTTATTCTATCTATAAGACTTTCTTTTCTCATTCTTCTTCCTATAAAGAAAGTTATTGCCATCTGCCCCACTATCAGAAGTACCGCAAGAGCAACCGTTTCCCAGACAGGATAATGATATTCAGTTACACTCATAAAATGTGAATTCTTACCCCAAAGAAATATCAAATATCCAAAAATATTTCCTAAAGTCATAGATGCCAAAAGAGTACCCGCTGTAAATACCATACCTTCTCCCGCTAACATTCTCGTCAGCTGTCTGTCTGATAATCCTATAGCCTGCAGCATACCAAGCTCCTGCTTTCTCGTAATAATGCTTGTAATCATTGTATTTATCAGATTCATGAATCCTATCACAGCTATCATCAGCAAAATTACATACATCGGATACTTGATCATACTGACACTCATATCTCCTATAGATATCTCTTCATCCCTCGAATACAGTTCAAACTTATCCTGAGAATCTATCATTTCTTGAATCTGCGACTTTATATCATCATACTTATCCTTATCTACATCGATGAAAATATCTGTTGTACTGTCGTTTCTCAGTTCTAAGGAATCATATACACCTTCCGGCACCATTAATATTGATGCCCCTCCATCATTTACTGAAGCCTGAACCTTGACATTCAAAGGTATCTTGCGATCTCCATCATATACAGTCAGATTCATATCCTCATTAAGTTTGATATTATAATCATCCCAAAACACATCCGATGTGAACACAGCTCCGTTTTGAGAAACCATTTCATCGTATTTTATTTCTCCTTTTTCCATGTCTTTGCGGTATTCATCAGCCTTCTCTCTTGTAAACTCAGAGATAGTTATCTTCCGCCCTTCCGCAAACATCTCTGAAGGATAATCTGAACTTGCGGGAACTTGGTGAACTTTACGTATATTTTCAACACCATCTATATTTTTTATTTGTTCAAGGAACTGATGAGAAAAAGGATTATTCTTATTTATATTCTCAAGGTTATTCTCCGGATATTGTTCATCATCCAGAGCATAATCCAGTGAAATTCTGAAATCACTTCCCTCCATATTTCGATCTGCGATATCTTCAGTACGCATACTGTTAAGAAGACCTGCAACACTCATAAATAATACACAGCTGAGCGCCATGGTAACCATCGTTACTATCGTACGTTTTTTGTTTCTGGTCAGATTTGCTTTACTTAACCTAAACAGACTTATACTAATATTACCGGTTCGCAGCTTTTTTTCTTTACTGCTTTCCTGATATCTCATAGCCTCTATAGGAGATATTTTAGCTGCCATTCTCATAGGCTTCAAAAGAGAAATATAAACAGTAAGCAGTACCACTGCTGCTACTGCCAAAAGCACCGGAAGAGAAAACATATCAGGCCGCTTAAAATCCATATTAATCAGACTTGTTTCCAAACCTTTTTTCAAAACTACAGGCATGATGAAGTACGGTATGAGATATCCGAGTATCAATCCTATCGGCACAGATAAAACCGATACAAACATTCCCTCCCTGAACAAAAGACGCTTTATGTGTTTCTTGGATGCTCCAAGAGCCTTTAACTTTCCTATTTCCTGAACATCTGTAATAATCCCTACATAGTATATGCTATATATCACCATCCCGGAAAATACCGCTATTACAAAAGCTATAGCCGAAACTATCTTTATCGTTTCCATTCCCGGGTCCGTCACCGTGCTAAGATACTCTTTATTTAGAGAAACATTAATTTCTTTGCAGCCTATATCAGCCGCCACATCATTTATTTTCTGACATATCTCATCATAATTAAGATCATGTTCTCCAAAAACACGTACAGAAGCATTATAAACACGGTCACCCTTAGGCAGTAATTCGTTAACAAGTTCTTCCGAAATATTAGCTCCGTAAGACAAACGTGTTTCACTTATGTTAAGTTTAGATATATCCCGTTCAGAAACCAGTCCGCTTATAGTAAATTCCCTTGTCTGTATAACGCCTTCACCTTGTACTCTGAAATCGATCTTCACTTTACTTCCGATATCAGCCTTTGCTCCAAGCTGGCGAAAAAAAGATGCCGGACCACAGATCTCATTTATCTTCTTTGGATAAGACCCTTCTGTGATCTCTCCTACGCCATATGTTATTCCCTCTTTCACATTTTCCTTATATGTAAGAAATCCATTCATTTTGCCATGCTCTACGGTAGCAAATATTTCGTTGATCTCAAGAGATTCAATATCTGCATGATTCTTAAGTTTATTTACCTGATCCTCCGTAAGCTGGCCAAATGACCCATGCAGATTGCTTGTTTCAGCTGCCTGCATCTTATTGAAGTTCAAAAGACCTATAGCCGATGTCCCCAGTGCCATAAGAAGCGTTGTTGTAAGTATTATAGCTATGGCAGTAAGCACAGTACGGCTTTTGTTATATCTTATTCTGCTCTTGGCAAGTGACGTCATCATTTTATTTCACCACCTTGCCATCTTCGATGATAATAGTTCTATCAGCCATCTGAGCAATATCCTCATCATGTGTTATTACCACAAGGGTCTGACCATATTTTTTCGCTGAAAATTTCAACAGCGCCATTACCTCATCACCTGTTTTACTGTCCAAATTTCCGGTGGGCTCATCTGCCAGAATTATGGATGGTTTTGCAGCTATTGCTCTAGCTATGGCTGTTCTCTGCTGCTGACCACCTGATAAGGTATTAGGCAGATTTCTCGCTTTACCATCAAGACCAAGTGTTTTTAGGATATCCTTCACGAAATCTACATCCACAGCTCTACCGTCAAGACCTATAGGCAAAACAACATTTTCCCATACGTTAAGAGACGGTACGAGATTAAAAGCCTGAAAAATAAACCCTATCTTACGTCTCCGTATTTTTGCCAGAGCATCCTCAGAGAATCCTTCTATATTCTTGCCCGCCAACCACACCTGACCTGATGTGGGCCGATCCAGAGCACCTAGCATATGAAGAAGCGTAGACTTTCCGCTTCCTGACTTACCTACTATTGTCACGAATTCACCTTGCTGTATCTGTATATTTACTTTATCTACAGCCTTTACAAGGTTCTCACCCTCACCGTAGTATTTGCAAAGATCCTTTGTTTCTAATATTATATCCATTATGTCAAACCTCCTCTTTCCTTATATCCCACATTTTATATCATCAGTCTTACGACAGACTTACAAAGAATCTTACATTTAGCTTACAAAGGTATCTGAACTACGAAAGTGCTTCCTTCTCCTCCTGACTTTACTGATACCGTTCCTCCTTGCTCTTCTAATATCTTTCTTGTTAGATAAAGACCGACGCCGGAACCATCCTGACCTTTTACAATATCGCTATCGCCTCTAAAAAACCTTAAAAAAATTTTATTCCGGTCTTCCTTTGGTATACCTATTCCCTGATCCTCTATCTCTATTCTTACAAAACTAAACATTTTTGTTACTTTTATATTTATACGGCTGCCTTCCGGACTATATTTGATTCCATTATCCACGATATTGGCAATCGCCTCCACTGTCCATTTTTTATCTATAAAAAGCTCTATATCTTTAAATTCTTCCACTTCTACTTCTATATTTTTAACCGACGCTTTGTAATACTCTGTGTTCACCACATCTATTAAAAGTCTTTGCAGATGTACCTTTTCAGGGTTCAGTGATATCATATTGTTTTCAAGCCTTGATATATTAATCAAAGCTGCTGTCAAACTTTCCAGCTTATCCATCTGTGTCATGCTTCTGTCCAGAAATTCCTTCTTTTCACTATCGCTGTCAGCTTCCAGATACATATCAAAGCAAACTTTCATTGCACTTATGGGGGTTTTCAGCTGATGTGATATATCTGTAACAAGAGTCTTTGTATTATCACGTTCTTCATTCAATCTGGCAGTTTTCAATCTTAGACTTCCCGCCAACTTCATCAGCGAATCTAAAAGAGCTGACCCTTCCAACAATTCGAAATTTTTCTCATCATCAATGAATTTAAAATCACCTGAAATACAGTCATCAAGCATGCAAAGCAGTAGTTTCTCCCTTTTTTTCTGATTCCTCGATATGTAAACGAATATCCCATATCCGGCTCCAAGAGAAAGCAGAAAAAGTAAAATAATCATGCCCGAATATACATATATAAGCGTTTTATACTGATCTTTTACATGCATATCTTCATCGTATCCGTAAGAAGACAGTATATCTGCTCCTTCGGCTTCATATTTAAAGGCTTCATCAATCGCAGCATCAATAAATATACTCTCAGCCTGTGGATATTCAGATACAATGGCTCCGGCCATATTCTGTACCCGTCTTACTTCAAATCTGTCAGCTTTATATATAACAATGCCGCCGAAAATCCCCAGTGAGACAGTTATAATAAGGATAATCCCTGTAAATATTAAGACTCTTTTTTTCATAGTTTCTCACATTTCCTCTCCCAAATATATCCCAAGCCCCTTATATTCTTTATAATAGATGGTTTTGAAGGATTTTCTTCTATCTTCTCCCTGAGTCTTCTTATATTGACTGTGACCGTATTATCATCTACAAAATTGCCGTCAACATCCCATACAGCTTCAAGCAGCTGATTTTTTGACAGCACCTTCATTGGGTTCTCAAGGAAATACAAGAGGAGTCTCTGTTCATTAGCTGTAAGAAAAAGTTGTTCTCCTCCTTTTATTACAAATTTTTTTTCCTTATCAAAGATTATATCCACTGATTTTATGATACAACTATCATTTTTACTTTTTCTGATGCTCAAAATATTTTCACAATATCTGTTCATCATGGCATTTACTTTAGATATAAGTACAGCCAGTGAAAAGGGCTTTGTAACATAGTCATCCCCTCCCACTTCATAACCCATAATTATATCAGTTTCCGTATCCATAGCCGTTAAAAATAAAAAAACAGTCGTTCTTTCTTTTATAGACCTTACCTTTGAACAAAAATCCAGACCGCTGCCGTCAGGAAGCCCTATGTCACAAATTATAAGAACTATATCTTGACACTGATACAGCTCCCATCCCTCTTTCAGTGTTTCCGCCGAATACACCTCATATCCCTCTTTTGACAGCTTAAGACTCACGGCTCTGTTTAAACTCTTATCATCTTCTATAAGTAATATTCCTTTGCTCATATGATACCTCCGACTTGCATTATATCTAAATGCACCGAAAATATCAAATAGGGCGCTTCCCTTCCGGGAAACGCCCTATCATCTTTGTATATTTACATATACCCCTTATCTTGCCGCAAATGTCAATTTCTCTCCGTTACAATCAATTATCACATCATCTCCATCCTTAACGGTTCCACGTATAATCTCACCTGCCAGCTCTGTCTCTACATTTCTCTGGAGAAATCTTTTTACAGGTCTTGCTCCGTACGACGGATCGTAACTTTCGTCAGCAATGAATTTTTTTGCTTTATCTGTAAGTGTAAGCTTGATGCCTCTTTCTTCAAGACGCTTTTCTATATCTTTCATCGCAAGTTCTATTATCTTTACAATCTGACTCTCAGTAAGAGGAGAAAATACTACAATCTCATCGACTCTGTTGAGAAATTCAGGTCTGAAATATTTTTTAGTCTCATTTTCAACTTTTTCTTTAATTTCCTCATCTACCGTTCCGTCAGCCCTTATACCATCGATTAAATAATTGCTCCCGATATTTGAAGTCATAATCACTATAGTATTTTTAAAGTCTACCGTTCTTCCCTGATTATCTGTAAGTCTGCCGTCGTCGAGCAACTGAAGAAGTATATTAAATACATCAGGATGAGCTTTTTCAATCTCATCAAATAGGATAACACTATAAGGTTTCCTTCTTACTGCTTCCGTCAGCTGTCCTCCTTCATCATATCCCACATATCCCGGAGGAGCTCCTACGAGCCTTGAAACTGAATGTTTTTCCATGTATTCAGACATATCTATACGAATCATATTCTTCTCTGAATCAAACAGTGCCTCTGACAATGCTTTTGCCAGCTCTGTCTTGCCTACACCGGTAGGGCCCAGAAAAATAAATGATCCTATCGGTCTCTTCTCATCTTTAAGCCCCGCTCTGGCCCTCAATACTGCCTCTGCGACAGCTTTTACTCCATCTTCTTGACCTATTACTCTCTTATGAAGTATTTCAGGAAGTTTAAGGAGCTTTTCTCTCTCACTTTCCACCAGTTTACTTACAGGTATACCTGTCCAGCCTGAAATTACTTCAGCTATCTCTTCTTCCGTTACTTCTTCTTTAAGGAGCCTTGACTCTTCAGCTTCTTCAGCTTTTCCCTTTTCTGCTTCCAATTTCTTTTCCAGTTCAGGCAATGTTCCGTATTTAAGCTGTGCAAGCTTTTCAAGATTATAATTCCTCTCGGCCTCCTCCATCTGATGTTTAACATCTTCTATCTGCTGTTTAACTGCTTTAACTTCGGTTATGGCTTTTTTCTCGCCCTCCCACTGAGCACGCATAGCATTGCTTTCATCTTTAAGCTGTGAAAGCTCTTTCTCTAAAGTTGCCAGTCGTGATTTGGAACCGGCATCAGTTTCTTTTCCGAGAGCCTGTTTCTCTATCTCAAGCTGCATAATCTTTCTTGAAATCTCATCAAGCTCTGCCGGCATACTGTCAATCTCGGTTCTTATTTTCGAAGCTGCCTCATCCATCAGATCTATAGCCTTATCCGGAAGAAATCTGTCACTTATATATCTGTCAGAAATTGTCGCACATGCTATCAGAGCACTGTCAGTAATCCTTACTCCATGATGAATCTCAAATCTTTCTTTCAGCCCTCTTAATATAGAAATAGTATCCTCTACCGTAGGCTGATCCACCAGTACTTTCTGAAAACGTCTTTCCAAAGCCGCATCTTTTTCAATATATTTTCTGTATTCATCTAAGGTCGTAGCTCCTATGCAATGCAGCTCACCTCTTGCAAGTTTCGGCTTCAGCAGATTACCGGCATCCATTGCGCCTTCGGTCTTTCCTGCACCAACGATATTGTGAATCTCGTCTATGAAAAGAATTATCCGACCTTCAGACTTTTCGATCTCATTGAGTACAGCTTTAAGCCTTTCTTCGAATTCCCCCCTGAATTTAGCCCCTGCTATAAGAGAACCCATATCCAGGGCAAAAATAGTTTTGTCTTTCAAGCCTTCAGGAACGTCTCCATTTAATATTCTCTGGGCAAGACCTTCTACAACAGCAGTTTTACCGACTCCCGGCTCACCGATTAACACAGGATTGTTTTTTGTCCTTCTTGAAAGAATCTGTATAGTATGCCTTATCTCCGCATCTCTTCCGATAACAGGGTCCAGTTTTCCATCCCTTGCCATCTCCACAAGGTCTCTGCCATATTTATTTAGCGCATCATAATTTTCCTCCGGATTCTGACTCGTAACCCGCTGATTCCCCCGCACTTTATTAAGTGCATCAAGAAACCTGTCCTTTGTAATATTATATCTTTTGAATATAACTGCTGATGGTGTATTCCTCTCGTCCAGAAGGGCCAGATATAAATGTTCTACACTTATATATTCATCCTTCATTTTCTCTGCTTTCTTTTCAGCATTAAGGAATAACTGCTGAAGTCGCCTTGTAGAGTACATACTTTCAGCACTTCCGGAAACTTTAGGAAGCTTATCTATTTCTGATTCCAGAGCTCCTATTATCTCACCTGTATTTACTTCCATGAACTTCAGCAATTTGGGAATCAACCCATCTTTCTGCATCAGCAGCGCCAAATGGAGATGTTCCCCATCTATCTGCTGATTTCCCTCTTCTATTGCTATATTCTGGCAATCTATTATTGCTCCCTGTGCATTTTGCGTATATTTATCTATGTTCATAAACTTCACCCCCGAACAATAATGTACTAATTAGGTACATTATTTTTATTAATTTCATTGTATACCTATAAATACCAAAAGTCAACAGTTTTTTAGCACTCTATTAAAGAGAGTGCTAAATTTTTATAACATATAAAAATCTGTAAAGCTTATTTCTGCACACAATATTTCTATACAAAAATACCACCAACACCCTTCTTATTTTAATCTTTTAGGTGCTTTATAATACCTAAAATAAATTTCACAAAATACTATAAATTACTGTAAATTTCTAATTGACAATACTTACAAAACCACATATACTTATTAAGTCAGCCTATATAATATGCGCCTTTGGTGGAATTGGCAGACACGCTAGATTTAGGTTCTAGTGGGAGACCGTGGGGGTTCAAGTCCCTCAAGGCGCACCATGCAACCCATTGAATATAATCACTTCAATGGGTTTTTATTATGAATCACATAAAAAATAAACGAAGAGTTGTAAAATAATTTGCAAAAACTTCGTTTATTTTATTATTTAATATAAATCTTTACCGATATATCTATTCGCACAATCTATACTTTTGGATATTTCTTACGATACAATACTTTGCCTGCAATGCAAGCCGCTGCGACCATCAGTACTGCATAAACTCCTGCAAAAGAACCATCTCCGGTTTCCGCTGACTTATCACCGTTATTATTATTTTCATTAACCTGATTTTGATCAGTATTACCGCCTCCCTGCTGAGGATTATCTTCTTCAGGTATTATTGGATCTTTTTGATCAACAGCTACCAGCTCTCCTTGTGCATTTAAAAGCTGCTTCGCCGCAAAATCAACATCTGTCTGAGCGTAATATTTAGGAGCTTTGTCTATAATCTGTGCTTTGGCAAGAGCATCCGAAAACACTTTATAACTTTCTTCTGTATAGAGATCTTTATCTATATTTTCTGCAGAACTAATGCCCTTTTCCAGATCATCCAGATTAATGGTCTTACTGCCATTATTAAGATAACTATAAATGTGTAATTCAAGAACATCTCCAGGCTGTGATTCTTTAGCTGTAACAGTAAATTCATCGCTCCCTTCTTTGTAGTCAATATCATAATAATCACCTAACATTGGCATCATAGTATTAACACTATTTTTAGCAAAATCCTCCGCCATATCAGTAGCAAAATTATGCAAATGTGCATTAAAAGTTGCGCCTACCTGATTAAATCCCAATCCACTTTCATACTTCGCTTTTACCGGTTCACCATTCTTAAGCAACATCCAATGCACCATTCCCCTTGTAGCATCTTCTGGTCTAATCACCTTGGTAGTTACAGAAGCATTTATATCATTAGTAGCTACTACCTGTTTTACGATTTCCGTAGTTATTCCATTTGGAACAATAATAGTTACATTGATATCAGCATTTTCTCCATCAATACTCTTCAAGTTTTTCCAAGTGCCTGAGGCTTTGAATATTCCAGCAACTTGAGCGCCCCAACCTTTCGTAGTTATCCTAAGAGTCTTATTATTATTTGTCAACTCGACATTCGTCTGATCAGGTTTTAATCCGGCACCAAAGACAACGAAAGAGTTTCCCTCTTCCAGTTTTCCGCTGCTCTGCGCTGAAACATAAGCATCTGAAAGAATATTCATCTCAGTCAGCAATTTTTCTTTATCAACAATTTTCATTTCTTTTTCAAAAGTCAAATCAACAAAGAGAGTCTGTACGGTATTTATTTCTCCCGGTTCAAAGCCTGCATGGGTCGTCTCTGCATCAAAATCTATAACCTCTGCCACCTGACTATCATTTTCATCCACCTTTACAGTATATTTCTTAGTACTGGAAACCCAATCTCTAAGGGATGTTTCAACAGTCAATTCTGTAGTTCCTACAGAATCTGCTGTAATCGTAAACGTTCCATCACTCTTACTTGCCAAATCATTTACTGTCGGCTTATCATTAATATTGTCAAGAGCGTTAGCTTCTCCTACGGAAATTATTCCTTCCTTAGTCACAGCTGTTTCCACTTTCGTAATGCGCTTTGTAGGACTTGTACTACAATTGCATCCATAGTTCTTTATAAAGCAGCTTCCGGGCATGTCGCCGCAAACATCAGGACAATTCGGAGTAGTACCGCAGCCCTCATACTGCACATGTATGTATGGCGATACTGTAACAGTTATAGTATCACCTAACTTCATATTGATAGTATTGTTAGTTTCATTTTCTGCTGTGATAGATATAGTCCCGTGGTTACGCTTTTCACTTGTATATGTATCAGAAGCAAAAGCAGTCGCTGCTCCTCCTATGGTTAAAACACCTATCAACATTACAGCAAAAATTTTTCTCGATAGTCTGGAAATTTTCCAAGACAATCTTAAGTTTTTCATCTTAATTCTCCTTCCACAAATTCCAAATAAGAATTTCTTTTGTTTAATAAATATCCCACTGACAAGTCAGCAACAACATTATTTTACATGTTTATTTTATTTTTTTCAGTTACCAAAACATCAAAACGATTATTTTTCGTTGTCAAACTAACCAATTCTCAAATATTTCGAACATATTATCTAATGTTGAAAATGAACACCAGTATAATTGACAAAATAAAAATACTTAAATATACTTCTTTTAGAATACAAAAAACAAACCTATACCTATTTTTATTCTCATAAGAATATTATTGAAAGGATAATTTATGATTTATACATCATTGACAAACAAAGCCATGCAGCTTGCTTATAAAGCCCATCATGGTCAGGTTGATAAAAGCGGTCTTCCCTATATACTGCATCCTTATCATCTCGCTGAACAAATGAAAGATGAGATCACAATATGTACAGCCCTTCTTCATGATGTAGCAGAAGATACATCTGTGACTATAGAAGATTTGGAAAAAGAATTCCCAAAAAAAATAACAGAGGCTCTCCGATTGCTGACACACACCGAAGGAAGCGATTATTTTGATTACATTCGTGCTATCAAGAAAAACCCCATTGCAAAGATAGTTAAACTTGCTGATATCGCCCATAATTTAGATGAAACACGCCTGTCAGAATGTAAAAATATAACAGAAAAACAACGATCACTATGGCACCAAAAATACATCACAGCAAAATCCATACTGGAACAGGAGTAACATTCTTTATTCCTCCATACCTGCCGGAATTCCCATCATATCATCACACTTCTGCTTTTCTTCCGCAAACTGTCTAAACAGCTTTTCCGGAAGAAAATACAATCTTTTTCCTATAAAACGAGCTATAAATCCTACCAGCAAGGCAGCTATAACAGTACCTTCCCTGACACCCGATAACCTACTCATAAAAATCAGCGACAACACCGCAGCAACAGCCGTCATAGATACATCAAAAAATATTTTAAGAAAGCCAAATTCCTTTTTCAGCTTATATACAATCGCTCTTACAAAAGATTCTCCCGGAAGCATTACAACATTAGCCAACACCTCCAAATACACTCCAATACCAAGAACAACACAACCCACCAAAAGATATAATACTTTTACAATATATAAATCAGGCGACATAGTCTTCATCAAAAACATACTGAAATCTATAAAGTATCCAAATGCCACAGACACTGGTACCTGCAAAATATATTCAGGCTTAAAATCTTTTCTGAGAATAATAAGCTGTAAAATTATAAGAACTATACTAAATATTATAGTAAACTCCCCTAAAGTTAGGGGATATCGCAAACTCAGAACATACGGTATAGAGGAAATCGGAGATGTCCCCAGATCTGCCTTAGTTACTATTGCTACACCTAAAGAACTCACAAATAAACCAATCGTAAAAATTAAATAACGCTTAAATATCTCAGCTTTAGTCATTAAATATCAGCTCCTCCTTTTCCTTTCAAATTACTATTAACTCTCTCAAGAAAAGAAACAAATCGTTTCCTTTCTTCTTCAGAAAATCCGCTCAAAGCAATCTTCTCAAGCTCTGACAATGTCTCTACAGAAATTTTGCTATTCTCTCTACCTATTTCAGTAAGATATACACACATATATCTTTTATCACCAACTCTACTTTTTCTTTTGATCAAGCCACCCTTTTCCATTCTGGATAAAAGACTCGTTACTGTGGCTGGCTCTATCATACAAGCTTCAGCTATATCCTTCTGTATAGCCCCATCATTAAAATACAAATATTCCAGAACTTTAGGCTGGCCTACAGAAAGACATCTGTCAGAAAGACGTTCAAATACCTTTCTTGAAAACATCGTATGATTTTCCATCATCAATTTATGATATGACATAATATCCTCCAACAAAATAATTAGAATTCTAATCATTAGTATAATACTTAGAAGTCTAATTGTCAATTAAACAAATTATTAATATTGATGTACGAAATGAATCTATACTTTATTTTCTATTTTTAAAAAATAAAAAAACCTTACAATTATTATAATCGTAAGGTTTGCTTTGGTGATCCTACCGGGAATCGAACCCGGGTTACCGCCGTGAAAGGGCGGTGTCTTGACCGCTTGACCATAGGACCAAAATAAGCGGCAACGTCCTACTTTCCCAGGCGGTCTCCCGCCAAGTATCATCAGCGC
>NZ_JBKTXS010000026.1:0-29538 GCF_046951855.1 Lentihominibacter sp.
CTTCAAGCAGGTATCCGTGATAACCCGCTTCTTTCAAAGTCTTATATGTTAAATCTTTCATCGAAACTCCTTAAAACTATATCATCACTTTGAGCCTTTCAGCTGAGTTTTTGTAAAATTCTTTAAAGGCCTTATCACCTTCATCAAATGAATAAGTCTTTGTAATTATCTTATCAAGTGGAATCCTTCCTGTCTTAAAGATATCTATAACCTCAAGAAAATCACTCTTCACCGCATTTCTTGAACCGTATATCTTAAGTTCTTTTCTTTGCAGTTCGGTAAAATTAAAATTTACAGTTTTCTTTCCCACACCTATCTGTATCACTCTTCCTGCAAAAGCCACTGCATCCACCGCATTTTGAAACGTCTGTGGAAGGCCTACTGCTTCTACAGTCACATCATATCCGTTTCCGTCTGTTCGAGTTTTCACGCTATCTGCAAAATGTTCATTGTTTTTTATATACCCGTCAAATCCAAAACACTCCGCATACTTAAGTTTATCTTCAGCCACATCGCATATATCTACCGATGCGCCTGCCTCTTTTGCCGAAAGAGCAGCTACGATACCTATGGTGCCCGCACCTATAACCAAAACCTTTTCGCCCTCTCTGATGCCGGCTTTTTTCACTCCATGATAACCTATGCAGAAAGGCTCCACGAGAGCAAGATGTCTGGCCTGTATGCCCTGACTTTTATAAAGACGCTCTGCCGGCATCGTTATATACTGGCAAAATGCTCCATCTCTTTGAGCTCCCATAGTCTCATTATGCTCACAGCAGTTCACATACCCTCTCATGCAGGAATAACAACTGCCACAATTAAAATACGGATTAGCCGTAACAACCATTCCCTTCTCAAGGCCATATGGGTTTTTCCCTATCTCCGCGATCTCTGCTGAAAATTCATGCCCCGGTATCCTTGGATATCCGGCATAAGCAAAAGTTCCGCGATAAGTTCCGAGATCTGAACCACATATGCCTCCGTAAAGAAGTTTAAGAAGGGCCTCTCCTTCCTTTATCTCAGGTACAGGCATTTCTTTATGACAAACCTCGCCAGGTTTTTCTATGCATATATATTTCAAAGCTTTACCTCCTCAAACTTTATAGTTTGCCAAGCAGACTGCCGGCATCCTTCTTTACCACTTTCAATACATTAAGTTCTGCAAGTATCGCATCTTTCAGATATTTACGCTGTCTTCTCTCAGCTTCTCTCACAGCCTCTGTTTCCGCATCTGTACATACCCCTTTAAGCAGTGCTCTTATGACTTTATAAAGATTTTCATTTCCATTATCGACAAGGCCTGCGCCCCAGCTTGGCTTAGCACGTTTGGTCACCTGTTCTTCAAAGAAAGTATATGTTCTCTCACTAAAAAATTCAGCATAATAATTAAAGTCTACTTCACTGAGAACCTTTGCCGCCTCCTCGTACTTTTTCTTATCCATAAGATCTGAAGCGATTTTGAGAGACTCTATATTTGATATATATCTTTCATGAGGAGCTATCATCTCATCGTTCCAGTTAAGCCTTATAAAATTCTTATGAATAAGCCTGTAAAGATCATGAAGATCATGTTCAGCAGATCCTGAAATAAAGCCCGACGTTTTTTTATTGACATCTTTTATTTTATCGCTGAGTGATCCGAGAAGACCTATAGTATCCACAAAGGCAGTTTTTTCTTCTTCATTCAAATATACTTTTACACTTTCATATGCATCATATATTCTCCGTTTCAAATTTACAGGGCATATTTTTGTTCTGTCAAGAGATACGATGATATGCGCAAATAATCTGTGAAACATCTCAAAAGCCTCAAAATCAAATCCTGAATCCCAGCCGCTGTCTGAACTGTGAAGTACTTTTCTGTCGGCCAGACATCCGTCATACGCTCCTGCTACAAGACTTGGCATTCCTGCCTTTGTGTAGCTGAAATCTTCAGTAGCTGATGTCAGCTTCATGTTAACTTCAATAGTATAATTTTTTGTATCTCCGAAATCTGACACACTTTCTTTTACAAAATCATACAACTCTTTCGTACACACTATACAGAATCTTTCTTCACCTTTCACAGCATAAAATCCGTCAAGATTTACAACAGCAAAGCCATTGTTTCTCCACTCCGGCCTCACCTGCGTTATTTGCTTATAAGCTCCTACTGCCCAGTCATATTTACAATCTGTAAGTCCCCATTCTTCAGCTCCGTGAGCAACAAATCTTATAGTTCTGTCAGGAACATATCCGTTTTCGGTAAATAATTTAGCAAGTCCCAATGCCCAGCCTATGCCCTGCACATCATCAAAGACGGTGAAATAATATGAATCATAATGGTTTATCACATATATCACATCATCTGTTTTCCCCGGAATATCTCCCCATACATTATAGGAAACCCCGCCGCCGGACACCTTACTTCTGGCACTGAGAACAACTTTCATCTCCGCACTTTCTGATCTTTTCATAATCTCTTTAAGATCTGCCCCATCCCTTTTTCCGATAGAAAATACCATAAGATCTGCAGGTCCGCATATATCTTCAGATACCAGAACGTTATCTCCTTCTTGCCCGAATCCCCCTACATTTATACATATAACACCGGCTGCCCCGGAAAGGGAAGCTTCATATGCCGGAAAATTTATCCACCATTCTTCAGCCTGATTTATATCTATAAGTACAAGTTTTCCTTTCACATCAATACGCCGCAGATCCGTTTCTGTACCTCTCCCTGCGTATACCAGTGGGAACTCACGATTTTTACAGTTAGCATTGCAAGCATATCCTCCCAAGATCACCTCTTTGCGTTCGCCATCTGTCCCCCTATATTTAAGTCTTGCCTCTTCAAATACCCACCTGTCTACACTACACGGATCTTTAGTGACATTCACAAGCCCCGCCTGCCTGAACTTTTCTGCCAGATAATCTGCCGCTCTGTGTTCAGCAGGAGATCCTGCACTTCTTCCTCCGCAATCTTTATTATCAGTGATCTTAGAAAGCTCATCCATCACTTCAGTAGAAAATGATATATCAGCCTTATTCTTTATCCAATTGATATTTTCCATAACTTAACTCATCTCCATTAGTAAGTATAGGGAGCACAATATATCTCATGCTCCCTACATATCCTTCTTTTATACCGACTGTTAATCGTTCTTTTCACACCAGAACAGCTTTGCCGGATCTTTTTTTCTTCCGAATATCATAAGAACTACTCCGAGAACTCCACCTATTCCTATTATCAGCTTTATAGCCAACAGATAATGATTAAATACTCCCGGATCATAGTTATCTGCCCCGTCAAATGAAGGGAACCATAATACCGCCAGAACGCCAAGTATAGCCCACATTACAAGAATCAGACCAATTCTTGAAATATCTCCCGGCGCCAGTTTAGTCTTAGGATTAGTCGGAAATCTCTTAGGATTGATCTTCGTAAGACCTCCCTTCGCTGCTTTAAGAATAATGTAGATCAAAGGACCGCTCATGATACCGCAGATACTGTAAACAAAATCATGAGTACCACTCAGATAAATTGCTATGAAGCCCACCAGAAAAGGTACAGCGCTGTAAGCTACAAATAAAGTGTCTTTCACTTTAAGCTTAAACGGTCCATCTGCATGTGTCTTTCTGACTCTTCTTATTATTCCTGAAATCTGCGTAAGACTTGATGCAAATATACTCATCATTACAGTTCCCACCACAAGTGAACTGAAATCAAATGTACAGAGGAAAAATCCCACGATAGCTACAGTAAGTACGCCTACATAAGGAACACCCCTCTTTTTATCACACTTAACCAAGAATTTAGGGCAGAGATTGTCCGCTGCCATAACAAAGAATCCTCGGGAAGTAGATGCTATATACCCATTAAACAAAGAAATATTGGAAAGTACCGCTACTATAATAAAGAAACTGTAAAATATCGGTCCTCCAAAGGCAGCTACATCCTGATATGACATTCCTTCTGAACCCCACTGCTGCCAGTCTCCCAGTGAACACAAACCTGCCATCGTAGGTATCATATATGTAAGAATTATAAGCGGTATAGCTATCATAAGAGCTTTAGGTATCAGCTGCGGTCTGTCCAGCTCTTCTGTCATAATAGACATAGCCTCCATGCCGCCGTACATCCACATACCTATAGCAAGAGCATTTCCTATGCTTTCGATAAGAGTCTGATTCTCAGGAATAAAAGGTTCCACAGGAGATTGATGATAATGTGCAAATCCCAGAACAGCGACAATGGCAAAGGATACAAGGATACTTATGGATATTATAGTATTAATAATAGCAACATCTTTGATGCCGCGCAGATTAACGATTGTAAAGATAACTATGAAAGCTATCTTCATAGCATACTCCTGGGTGGATGTAAGACCAAAAGCACTTGTCATATAACCCGCAGCCAGCACAACGAATGTTATGGTGTTAAAATATCCACCTATTGTTCTCCACCATCCCATCTGAAATCCCCAAAACTCACCGCATGTCTCCTGAACCCATTTATAAGGTCCGCCCTCTGCCGGTATAGCCGAACCCATTTCAGCACATACAAATGCCTGAGGATAAGCCCATACTATAGGAATGACTACCAGCATTACCATACATAATCCGGGGCCTGCCGCCGGCACCATATCTTCAATACCATAAGCTCCCGCAGCAGTCAACGAATAGATCGTTCCCACTATGGCCAGAAGCCCTACTTTATGGCGTTTCAGGCCGGTGGTATTTTGTAAATCACTCATTTCTACCTCCAAAAAATAATAATAAATAGCGATATATTTTGTTGTTATACATCATAAATATTTTATATATATCTGTTGTATACAACATATTTTACAGCATAATTTTACTCTTACTATTTTGTGTTGTCAATGTATTTTTACAACTTAGACTATTGCTTTTTTTTATAATGTATTATACTGTATAAATATACCAAAATTTAAGAAGGAGTCTGCTATGGCAAAAGAAAGTCTTAAAAGCAAAGCTTATAATCTTATAAAAACAAAAATCGTAAACTGTGAATATGCTCCGGGTACATTTCTAAACGAATCCATGCTCATGGGAGAAATAGGCTCCAGCCGAACACCTATCCGAGAAGCTCTCAGTAAACTCGAACAGGAAAATCTTGTAAGAATACTTCCTAAAAAGGGAGTCATGGTGTCTGATCTTTCGGTTAATGAAATAAATATGATATTTGAAACAAGACTTCTTATCGAACCATATATCGTGAAAAACTATGGTCAATTCGTCCCACCTGAGATACTTACTTCAATGAAAGATACATTCACAAGAAGGCACCTTCTCGAAATTTCCTCTGAAGAAATATACTCCAAAGACGAACAATTTCACAAATTGCTTATAGAATCCAGCAAAAACGTCTATTTCATACATACTATGGATCATATATACAACCAGAACTACAGACTTCGCGTCATCGCAGGCAATGGCTCACGCGACCGTATTATCGCTTCCAACGATGAACATATACATACCATCGAACTCATGCTTGCAAAAAAATACGATGCAGCTTCACAAGCCATGAAGCTGCATCTTGAAAAAGCAAAAGAAGCAAGTTTCTCAAATTTTATAAATTCATATTAAGAAACTTTATCCTCAGCAGGCTCCTGTTCCTGCTGTTTTTCTATCTTGATCCTTATTTTATCTATGCGGTGACGCTCCATGCGATTTATGATAAACGTCACCTTTGTATTTTTATTTTCTATTGATACTCTGTCCCCTTCATCCGGGATTCTGTCAAAAATAGTCAGAAGAAGTCCGGCAGCAGTTTCACATTCTTCTGTTTCTTCCGGCTCGAAACCTATCAGCTGCACAAGCTCTGAGACAGGAAGAAGCCCGTCTATAAGAAATCTGTTGCGACCCAGCGATATCACCTTCGAATCTTCGCTCTGTATATATTCATCATCATCTATATTCCCCACTATCTGCTTCATAACATCTGATGAAGTGACAATACCGGCAGTCCCGCCGTATTCATCTACAACAAGAGCAAATTTAGTCTCTTTATCCTGCATTATCTGCATAAGACGATCCACAGAAAGAGATTCGGAAACTGCTACCACCTCTCTTACGGGAAGATTCTCATAGTTGGTTCCGTTTATCTTCTCATCATTCCAGTATAAATCCTTAAGATGAATAAATCCCTCTATGTGATCTTTATCTCCTCTGCATACAGGATATCTCGTATATTTACATCTCTTTATCATATCCAAATTCTGACTGTAAGGCAGCGCCAGATCAAAACACTCCATATTTGTCCTCGGAGTCATGATAGAGTATACATCTTTATTATAAAGTTCGAATATATTGTCCACAAATTCATTCTGTTTGGGATCTATGAGACCGCTCTTGGTACTTTCATCGATAAGAATCTGAATCTCTTCGCCGGTATAAACTTCATGTTCGTTAGCGATATCATGACCCATCAGCTTCATAACTCCGTTTGTGACGGAATTGAACAGCCACATTATCGGCGCCGTTATACGGTAAAACCACACAAGCGGCAAAGCCGTAAAACGGGCATATTTATCCGTTGAAAATATAGCCAAAGACTTCGGGATAAGCTCTCCTACCACGATATGCAGAGCTGTTACCAAAGCGAATCCCACTGCGACAGAAATAGCCGACACTGCAGATTCCGGAACATCTAAAAAAGCAAGACCCGGACGAATAAGCTCTGAAACAGCAGGTTCTCCCAGCCATCCCAAAGCCAGCGATGCCAGTGTTATACCAAGCTGACATGCCGAAAGATACGCGTTTACATTATTAGCCACGAGCAAAGCCGCTTTTGCACCGCTTTTCCCCTCCTCTTCGGCAATCTGCAGCTGTGATTTACGAACTCTTACAAGGGCGAATTCAGCTACAACGAAAAATGCATTCATCAATAAAAAAAATACTACTAAAACTAAACTAAGTGCTACTGACAAGTAAAATCCTCCTTTTTACTGTTTATGAATATCTGAAAAAAATCTTTATCGGCTCTCACGCATAAGTATCTTACAGAGCTCATCAGGTGTCTGCGCAATAATCTCTGCTCCATGGCTCTTTAGAAAATCTTTTTCCCGAAATCCCCATGATACAGCGATCTCATCTATATCTGCATTTTTTGCAGTCTGTATATCAACCTCAGAATCACCTATATATACCGACTCTTTCTTATCAATACCAAGAACATCCATAACATATTCCACACTGTCCGGACAAGGCTTTCTTCTAACACCTTCTCTTTCTCCTACAGAAATATCCGAAAGCCCGAAAAAGAATTTCCTGCATAATTCTTGAACTGCATAGTCGGCTTTATTAGATACGACTGCTATGCGAATACCCGCATTTTTCAGAGTATCAATACATTGCAGCATACCCTCATAAGGTTTTGTTTTATCAAAGCAATGATCTTTATAATACTCGTTAAAGTCACGGAACACCCTTTCCGTAACATTGTCTTCTGAACCCTGAGGCACAGCTCTTTCAATCAGATTATGTATACCATTGCCGACAAACTGCTTCACCTCATTTGAAGTCCGTACAGGCAGATGATTTTGACTTAAAGCGTAATTCGTACTATCGGTAAGATCTTCCAATGTATCAAGTATCGTGCCGTCCAGATCAAAAATAACCAGGCTATATCTCATATTATATTTGTCCTTTCTCTGGTTAAAAAAATATATTCTTTTTTATGATATCGCAAAAAAGCCCGGAGTGCAATAATACCTTTAATTTTTCTTTTTCGCGCTCTTATACTTGACACAGAAAAAATTTTATGTTAAATTTCCATATCTTTTGTGTAAAATGAACAAATATCAAGAAGAAAGAAGGAAAAATATATGTATCCATTAGGGGTTATAATTGATTGTTTATGTGTATTCATAGGGACAAACATAGGATGTTTTATGCAGAACAGGCTTCCGGAAAAATTAAAACATTCACTCCACGATGTCTTCGGTGTCGCAGCGATAGCCATAGGAATAACATCTCTGATAAAGCTCAGCTCTCTTCCGGCTGTCATACTCTCTCTTATCCTTGGAATGATAGTAGGAGAACTTCTTGATGCTGAAAAACATATCAAAAGCTTTTTCAGTAAGATACTCCTCAAATTCAAATTTTCCGTACCAAATGATGAAGATGAATATTTACAATTCTATCTGATTGTTGCCATAACATTCTGCGCCAGCGGCACAAATATCTTCGGCGCCATCGATGAAGGCATTACCGGCGATTTCACCATATTGCTGTCAAAGGCCACTATGGACATATTCGCCTCTGTCATATTCGCTTCGACGCTGGGAAAGGCTATGAATCTTATAATCATTCCGCAGTTTCTCATACTCAGTCTGTTCTTTTACTCATCTCAGCTTATAACTCCGTTTATCACGACAAATATGTTCAATGATTTTATTGCTGTAGGCGGACTGATGACATTTATTCTGGGGCTTAATATCGCAAAGATTAAAAGCATAAGCGCTGTCAATCTGCTTCCCGCACTTTTGATCGTATGGCCGGCCTCTTATGCTTTTTCACTCTTTCTTTAAAGCGCCTTACATACAAAGAGAGCCCGTCATAATGGGCTCTCTGTCAAAATTCCATCAATATAATCAGTTGTGTACCGATTCGGCTCCTCTGCTTATTATGTCTCCTGTCACTCCGTCTATTTCAAAATCATATTCCATTCCGTCATAGACTATCTCTATTTCATAGACCAACTTTCCATGATCCGTATCCACATCCATCTTTTTCACCGAGTCTTCGCTCGCTCCTGAAACATTGGAAAGAGCAATCTCCCTTGCTTTATCCATACCTATATCATTTTGAGACGGAGCTGCCTGGTCAGAATTTTCCTGACCTGTTCCTATCTTCTTTGTCTCCATGTTTATTACATTACCGTTTCTGGCAAGTATCTCAAAATCATACAATGTATCATCATATGAAACTGTTACATCGTATATCATTCTTCCGTCATCAAATTCCTTGTTGGAGGTAAGTGAATATTCCTTACCTTGGACTCCTGCCTGCTTACATGCTATATCCCCGGCCTCTGACTTGCTTATGCCTCCTAAAACCCCCATGAACCAGCAGACTATAAGCGCTATTACAATTACAGCGGCTATGACGATTACAGCAATAATGCCCTTCTTCCCTTTTTTCCTCTCAGATCCTTTATTATTGGTCATGTTTTCTGCTGAATTATTATTTTTTTCCATTTTCCCTTCTCCTTTCAGTATATTATTCCGGTCGTTATAATGGTTAATCCTTCCGGCGATGTCTACATATTATACCACCATAATGAAACCTTCATTATTAATAGATTAAAAACAGATTAAAATAATATCAACTTTCTTATTTGAGTTCTCTGAGAAGCTCTTCAAAATTCATACTCATAAATGCTTCATCCTCAGTTACTCCCTGAGGATTCTTATAATCTTTCAACTCTTTTATATTGCCTGTCATATATTTTCCGTTTTCATAATCTTCATTTTTAACACAGGCAAAGATATACTCGTCTATATTCCATCTTACAAAATTAGTAATTCTTGTTTCCACAGCTCCATCTGTCTCGAAAAACCAGAAATCTCTCACCTCATTATCTTTCGTCCAGTGCATTATATAAACATCTGTTACCGGTGTCATTCCCATCTCCGCTGTGATACCGTTTTCCGCCAACAATTCAATAAATTTTTCTTTCATAAATAACGCCTCTCTTTATCTAAAATTTTCTGCAAAATATGTTTTGCTCTGATATATTTATAATAATACATTCTTTTAAAAAAATCAAATATATGAAGCTTGAATCAACCGGCCCCGCCGTCAGCGGAACACCTCGATTCTGCCGCCTTTTCAGCACGAATCAGATCTTCATGTGTATCAATATCATATAGCTCAATTTTATCTTTTACTTTCACAAGACTCACATCATTTTTATATTTCTCTGCCAGATACGATCCCCCTGTCTTTGGAGGAAGATCTGCAAGCTGACTGAAATATCTCTTTGCAAATAATATGGGTGCTCCCGTCTCTTTTCCGTAAGACAGACGACAGATACCTGCTCCTCCGCCGGAAAAGATCCTCATAAGATTCCCGATACTTTCGCGTCTTAGAAAAGGCTGATCACACGGGCAAAAAAGACACGCATCCATATCTGCCATTTCTTTTATACCTAAAGCAACTGCATCATTTCTGCCCGGAAGCTGATGAAATATCACATCTACATTAAACTTTCTGCATATATCCTCTACTTCTCTGCTTCTGGTAACAACAATGCGTCTTGCAAATATATCACCGTCTGTGATATCGAGAGCTGTCTCCATCATAGTCTTTTCTCTGAACTTTGCCAAAAGCTTATTGCTTCCGAAACGTTTACCCAGACCCGAGGCCATAAGAATGCACCCTATTTTCCCTCCGGTTTCAACATTTATGTCAGCTTTTATCAATGCTGCTATATGTCTTTGATATGCTGATCCATCGTGACTCGGCTCTATAACAATCTCCTTTTTCGGATATTTTTTTTTCAGCGGCTCTACATAGCCTTTCTTCACCAGAGTTTGTATATGAGAAGGAACTATCGCTGTATCATCACTGATATCCAAAACATTTTTTACAAGCTCCGGTCTGTGAGCTGCTTCTTCTACCTTTCTTCCAAGAGCATGAAGGCCGCATACTATTATTATTCTATCAACATTATCATAAATGACCGGCTCATATGAAGCCGGAAATTTTACAGGTTTTCTGTTAGAGCCATCTGCCTCTGTCAATACTATATCAGCATGCTCGCACACTTTATTATATGTATTTTCTGAAAGAGAGCCGAGCTTTTCACCATCCATTCTCCCTGCCATAACATAATGATTTTCATCAAGCGCCTTTATTATGATGCCGGGATCATCTGTAATCAAAGCATCCTTTTCTATAGCCATATGGGTAGAAGTATTCACCAATACTTTTAATCCCCGTCTCAGATATCTTTCGGCATATTTCTTTATGAGAGTTGTCTTGCCTCCTGAGCCTACTACTGCCATAATCATGCTTCATTCCCTCTGATCTTTATTATCTCTTTCAGCGCTTCTGAGCATTCTCTTACATCTTCTTTCCTGTTATTTATGCCAAAACTGAATCTCACAGTTGATTCTGTTCCGTAATGTTCATGAATCAAAGGGGCACAATGAGCTCCTGCTCTCGTCTCAATTCCGTATTCACGGGACAGAATATCGCTTACCGCCGCCGCATCCATACCCTCGACATTAAGTGAAACAATGCCTGTATATTCCTTTTCTTTTTCTCTGTAAACTTTCACGCCATCAAAGGATGAAAGTATCCTGCAAAACTCTTCTGCAAGTAACTGTTCGTGTCTCAAAATATTTTCAATTCCGCATTCTTTCAGAAAATCAAGCGACCTGTTCAGGCTTACTATCCCCGGGACATTCAGAGTACCCGCTTCAAGAGCTGAGGGATACTGCTTTGGATGTTCTGTATCAAAAGAAGCAAATCCGCTGCCCCCTACTTTAAGAGGTCGTATATCTATATCCTCTCCCAGACATATCCCCCCTATACCCTGCATTGCCAACAAGCCTTTGTGACCTGTAAAACATATCACATCAAGTTCACTTTCTTTTAGAGAAACAGGGAGTACACCTGCACTTTGAGCTGTATCCGCCACTGACAGCAAACCGTTTTGCCTGCAAAATTTTCCTATGCCTTCAATATCATTTATTTCTCCTGTAACATTGGAAACATGATTTATTATCACAGCCTTTGTATCAGACCTTATATGCTTTTTGATTTCTTCAGTTGAACCTCCGCATACAGAAAGTCGGCATCCTAAACGATAAAGCGGTCTAAGCACACTATTATGCTCCATATATGTTGTTATAATATGATCTTGCGGCCCAAATAATCCCTGTATAACCGTATTGAGGCTTTCCGTAACCCCGCTGGTAAATACAACATGATCAAAATCACAGTCAAATAAATCAGCCAGTTTTATCCTGGTATCCAGTACCATCCTTGCCGCATCCATAGCCATATGGTTGTTTCCGCGGCCGGGATTTCCCGGGTGTTTCAGGTATTCACATACAGCCGCTATGGTTTTCTCGGGTTTAAAATACGTTGTAGCCGCATTATCCGCATATATCATGTCTTTTTCCTTTCAATTTAAGAAGAGCTTCCAATACACCTCCCGCTATACACCTTGCCTTATCGGAAATCGTAAAACAATTATCATATTCCTCTTTACGAGGATCTATATCTGCTATCTTAAGCCCTTTTTTCACAACATATCCATCATGTATCACCCCGCGAAGAATACCGTCAAGAGATGCCTTTACGGGAATAATTCCACTGTCTGATTCGATAAAAGACACAATATCATCTTTCTTTACTATATCCCCGATCTGCCTTACTTCTCTTAAAACCCCGGAAGCAGGGCTGTGTATTACCCTTTCGCTGGTATAGCCTTCTATATTACCCGGTATTCCCGTATTTTCCATTGCCTGCCCCTCATATATCACTTTGCCAAGGTTATGCCCTCGCATGGTTTCTATAACAGCATCCACATCTTTTCCCGCGTAAAAACCGGGACCCAGACCTATGGTAACCGGAGCCATATCTCTATAAGTGCCCAGATTCGCCTTTGCCATGGTGGCATCCACCACCGCCAAAGGTCTGAGTTTCTTTATGCATAATCCATTAGGATCTATAAGCAATGCAATTCTGCCTTCCTTCAAAAGAAAAGCAGCCTCTTCTACAGATCCTGCCATACTGCATATAACACCTTCCACTTCATGCTTTCCTTCATATGCAGCCTCACAAAAAGCTGCCTTACGTCTTATGGCAGAAGGACTTGATATTTCCAACACAAGAACATTGAATCCACACTGATATAATTTGTATATGGTCCCTGTGGCAATATCTCCTCCACCTCTTACGATGATAAGATTCTCCATCATTCTCACCGCCTACGGTCTTATGACCTTTGATGCTCCACTGATAATTCTGACAATATCATACATATTTGTTACATTGCCTACAGCCAGTTTATCCGTCATACCGTAAAAATTGAGACATGTACCGCATGTGAGTATTTCTGTCCCCTCCCCTTCCATAAATAACAGATCTTCAAGACTGTCAGATTCTTCGCATGATAAAAAAGCTCCGCTGTTATACAGAATAACCGTTTCCGGCAATGAATCCTGCTTAGTCAGCGCAAAAACAAAGGCCTTCATCAAGGCTTTTCCCAGTTCTTTTTCACCCTGTCCCATGGTTTCAGCAGAAATTACTACCACATCATTATTGTGGGGTGACATATCACATACAATATCTTTACTCAGATCTTTCTGAAGATTCATATTTTTTCCGGCGCTTACAGTAATAGTTACCTGATAATTCACGTCATCTGTTTTTTCATGGCTGAAGCCATAACCCCTCACATTAGCAAACTTAGAGAGATTCTGCACAGCTATCTCATTATCCACAAGTACATCAACAGACTCTCCCTCCTCCATATTCTCTATCTCATTCTTTGTATTGACTACAGGCAAAGGACATATTAATCCCCTTGCATCAACTACGTGTTTCATAATACCCATCCTTTGTCATTTGACTATAATGCTTTTGTCCTGTCTTTTTTCCACATAACCTACTATTTCGGCAGGAATATTCTTTTCTTTCATTTTTTCTACTATCTCATCTGCTTCAGATATACATACGCTGACCAGAAGGCCTCCTGAAGTCTGCGGATCAAACAGAATTTCTTCCATAAAAAAATCATTATTTTCGAAACTCACCTGATTACCTACATAATTCCTGTTTTTCTGAGCAGCCGCCGTAATATAAAATTCCTCTGCATATCTGCGACATTCCTGAAAATACGGTATGCTCCGGCTTTCCACAACGGCGCTGTGCCGCTTGTCCAGCATCTCACACAAATGACCTAAAAATCCGAATCCCGTTACATCCGTACACCCATGAACCTCATAGTCTTTCAGTATATCAGCAGCGTATTTATTGAGAAACTTCATGGAATCTATAGCTTTCTTAACTGCATCCTGTGATGCCTGCCTGATTCTGTCTGCAGTCATAATAATACCGACACCCAGCTTTTTAGTAAGTATCAGCGCATCTCCGCTACGGCATCCGTTGTTCCTGTATATTTTTTCCGGATCAACAATACCAGTCACACTTAACCCATACTTTATATCTTCATCATTTATGGAATGTCCTCCTGCCATAACACCGCCTGCTTCTCTCACCTTATCACTGCCGCCCTGCAATATTTTCCCAAGGATATTCATATCCATCGTCTCCGGAAAACATACAATATTTAATGCAGTTTTGACTTCGCCGCCCATGGCATAAACATCACTCATAGCATTTGCAGCGGCAATAGCTCCGAAAAGGTACGGATCCTCTACCATCGGAGGAAAAAAATCAAGTGTAGAGATCAAAGCCTGTCTGTTATTTATTCTGTAAACCGCTCCATCATCACTGCTTCCGAATCCCACTAAAAGATCAGGATCATCACCTGAAGGAAGCTTCTCGAGAATTTTTCCCAAAACTCCCGCTCCAAGTTTAGCAGTACAGCCGCCTCCCTTGCAGAAAATAATATCACTCACTAAACAGACACCTCCATTATTTCTTCATATTCTATACCTCTGTTTTCCATATAAGTTATCCAGAAAACTCTGTCTCTCTTTTCAGATGCCCACACAAGGCCGCAGCCTGCGTCTACAGATTTGGGAAGAGGTATTATTCTCCCGTGCACACCATCTTCTTTGCATATACGCTCCATATAAAGGGCCCTCGTGGTCTCCGAAAATGTTATTATCATATATTCACTGGTATTTACTCTCATATATGCTGTCCATCCTCAAAAGCCTTTAAAATTTTCTCTGGTGTTACCGGAAGCTCTCTTATCCACGCCCCTGTTGCATTATACACAGCATGAACAATAGCCGGCGACGGAGTATTTATTACCACCTCTCCTATAGATTTGGCTCCAAACGGACCTGTAGGCTCATAACTTGCTTCAAATTCTACATTGATTCTGCCTACATCCTGACGTGTGGGAATCTTGTACTGTATCAAAGAATTCTCCCTGATACCTCCTAAACTGTCATAAGTGATATCCTCATAAAGAGCCATACCTATACCCTGCGCTATTCCCCCTTCCGTTTGAAGCCTTGCCAGATTAGGATTTATCACAGTACCGCAGTCTACAGTAGCCTCATAACCCAGAACTCTGACTTCCCCCGTTTCTTTGTCCAATTCAATCTCTACCATTCCAGTCATATATGGAGGAGGTGACACAGAAGATCTTGCAGAAGAAGTAAACTGAGTTTCATATCCGTTATTGAACATCGATGCCGTGGCAATATCTTTAAGCGAAACCCCTTCACCTTCTTCCTCGAGACAATACACATACTCTCCGTCAAATTCTGTGACATCAACATCACATTTTAGAAGTGCTGCTCCTATATTCTGGATGCTTTCTCTCAGTCTGATACATGCCTGCTCTACCGCCTTACCTGTAAGATATGTCGTAGATGAAGCATATGAGCCCGAATCATATGGTGAAGTATCTGTATCAGCGCTGAATACAACTACATTATCATAATTACATTCAAGAACCTCGGAAGCTATCTGTGCCAAAACAGTATCACTTCCCGTACCCATATCGGCCGCGCCTACATTTAAAACATAAAATCCGTCGTCATTTAATTTTATAGTAGCTCCTCCTACATCACAATTTGAAATGCTGGATCCTTGCATGGCCATTGCCACTCCTACACTGCGGATTTTGCCGTTTCCCATATCCCTTGAAGGATATTTCTCATTCCACTTTATTCTTTCAGCTGTGGATCTTAAACATCTGTCAAGAGTACATGAATTACAGGGCTCACTGTAATATGCTCTGGAAACATCGCCTTCCTGTATCAGATTCATATTACGCAGCTCTACAGGATCTATTTTAAGATGGGCTGCCAGCTCATTGACAATGCTTTCTATGGCGAAAAGCCCTTGTGTGGCGCCGTAACCTCTGTACGCTCCTGCAGCCTGAAGATTAGTATATACCACATCATAGCTAAAACGATATGCTTCCTGATAACGATGATACAAAGGAATGGATTTATGTCCCGTAAGCCCCACCGTAGTAGGACCATGCTCTCCGTATGCTCCCGTATTGGAAAGAGTATAAAGATCTATCCCTCTTATACGCCCGTCTTTCATGGCTCCTATGCGTACATACATCTCCATCTCATGTCGGGGGCTTCCCGATATCTGACTCTCCTGCCTGTCAAACTCTATGTAGGCAGACTTTCCTGTCTTCCATGTAACGAATGCTGGAAATATCTCTGTTACACAAGTTTGTTTAGCTCCGAAACCTCCGCCTATCCTCGGTTTGACGACACGAATTTTAGACTTGGGAATATCAAGGGCATGAGCCACTATCCTGCGTATATGAAACACGATCTGCGTAGAACTTAATATATTGAGCCTTCCATAAGTATCAAGATATGTGTAAGTCCTAAAGGTTTCCATCATCGCCTGACTGTTGGCTTTAGTATGATATGTTCGCTCCAGAACAACATCACAGCTTTGCAGTACACTTTCAATATCCCCATAGCCGTCTTCTTCACGCGCACAGAGATTTCGTCTGTTATCAGCTCCCACCGGACACATAGCTTCCCAGTCTTCCTCAGGATGAACCAGAATAGGGTTATCTTTAGCACTGCGAAAATCAAGAACCGCAGGCAATACTTTATATTTCACTTTTATCAGCTTAAGAGCTTTGTCAACAGCCTTAACATTCTCTCCCGCCACTATTGCCACCGCATCACCGTTAAACCGTACATGTCTGTCCAAAAGCAATCTGTCATGAGGGCTCGGCTCAGGGTAAGTCTGCCCTGCCATTGTAAATCTGTTCTGAGGAACATCCTCATATGTATATACAGCTTCGATTCCCGTCACTTTCATTGCTGCCGAAATATCTATATCCTCTATCACAGCATTTGCATGAGGACTGTGAAGGATTTTTACCACTAATGCATTTTTATCTATCATATCTCCTGTGTATACAGGCTTACCCGTAACAAGAGCCATGGCATCCTTTTTACGAAAGGATTTACCTATACTACGCATCAGCGTTACCTCCCTTCTTCACTTTCTTAAATTCCAAATATGATTTTATACCTCTAAGCTGCCCCTCATAGCCAGAACACCTGCATAGATTCCCGGTCAAATAGGACAGTATCTCTTCATCTGTAGGATCAGGATTTTCACGCAGCATGGCAATGGCATTCATAATAAGTCCCGGATTACAAAACCCACACTGCTCCGCACCCTGATCAGCAATGAAAGCTCCAAACTCGACAGCCTCTTTTTGAAGACCTTCAAGAGTCGTAACGCACTTACCTTCGACTCTTGCAGCAATCACTGAACACGACAATACCGGCATGTCATCTACAAAAACCGTACAGAGACCACAGCTTGAAGAATCACATCCTCTTTTGACACTTAGACATCCCATATCTCGTACCACATCTAAAAGCATACTGTCAGCTTCAATATCCGAAGAAACTTTCTTTCCGTTCAAAATAAAATCCAATTTCATATTATCGTTTCCTCCCTGCCTCAAGCATAGCTCTTTTTACGAGTACAGAGGCAATTTTCTTTCTATACTCTGCACTTCCTCTCATATTAGAGCCAAATGACATCCTGCTCGCAACATATTCTCCAAACTTTTCGGCATCCTCCTCAGATATATCTCTGCCGCAATCTAAATATTCTCCCAAGACAACTTCCGCTTTTGCAGGTCTGGCTCCTACTGCAGCATGCCATACACCTGCCCAAAAGCTTACAGCACATGTCAATACGGGAAAATCAGTCCTTGCATGGCGCTGGGCCATATATGCCATATCAAGTTTTGTTTTTTTCACTATTATCTTGACTATGATGTCTCTGTCAGGCTTTCGGGCTGAAAATTCCTTAATATTAACAATTCCGGCATTATGACAGACTACATATGTATCCATTGCCATAAACGCGGTGAGTACATCAGAGAATCCATATCTTCCGTAAAAAGAGCCTCCTACAGTGGCTGTATTCCTAAACTGAACTCCAACTATATTTTTCACAGCCTCCTTTACAGCTCCCCCAGTATACCGATCAAGCCCTCCATGCTGTTCAAGCTGACGCAATGTAGTCATACATCCGATTTCAAAGAAATCTTCCGTTTCCTCGATAGTATCAAGTCCCAAGTCCGATAGATCTATGGCAGTATTCACCTGCCTATCTCCCATTTTAAGCCAGTGCATCCCGCCTATTATAATATTCCTCTTCTTCTGGTTAAGCTCATAAGCCTCATCTATATCTGATACTTTGACATATTTTTTAATCCTCAGCAACGTTACATCCTCCGATACTTTTATTGAGACATAAATGGCAAAAACAGCTTTGCTCTTTATTTCAGTTATTTAATATTTTACAAGGTCATGTCTTGTTTGTCTATAAAATGTGTTACAATACAAAATATCACAATTAATACTTAAAAAAGGAGGCCCAAAATGCTGGAAGTCGAAATTAAAGCGAATTTGACAGAATTTGCAAAGGAAAATATACGTGATAAAGCAGAAAAGCTGGGGTTTGTTTACAGCAGTACACTGAAAGAAACCGATCTTTATTTTAACGGAAATGACAGAGATTTTCGCCACACCGATGAGGCTCTCAGACTTCGGAACTATCAGCGCACATCATCAGACGACAAAGAGTACTCCCGATCCGAAACACTTATAACATATAAGGGTCCTAAGCTTGACAATACTTCCAGCAGCCGAATTGAACATGAAACAGGCATAACCGATTTTAATACCGCCAAAAGACTTCTTTCTGCTCTCGGATATATTCCTCTGTTTACCGTGGAAAAAACACGAGATGAATTTACTGCTGTTTGCACGAAGCGGGATCAGTGTATTACACTTTGCCTCGACACTGTAACAGGACTGGGGAATTATATGGAACTGGAAATACTTGTGAACTCAGAATCTGAAAGAGAATCTGCATCAGATTGTCTTTTCAATATTCTTGATAAGCTGGGAATTCCCCAAGAAAATGTAACGAGAAAATCATATCTTGAGCTTCTGTTTATGAAAGTTAAAAACAAATAAAATATAAAGCGATAAACAAGAATATAGGAAAAGTTTTGATTTAAGGTGATTTTAAATATTTTCCATAAACATTTGCAAAGGATTGCAGAATAATTTCCGCCTATAAATTTAATAAAAAATGACCGTATAAGTATTTTAATACGGTCATTTTAATTTATCAATTTCCGAATTTCTCCTCCATTACCTTTACTACATCAAAAAAGTCTTCATAAGGAATATATGATTTTCCCTGCTTTTCAAGATATTTTGCCAATACATCTCTTGCAAATATGGTATCTACCGCCTGAGCCATATTCATATCCGTAAAACTGTCACCTATGCCAATAGCATATTCATAATCGTACAGCGCCATCACATCAGTCTTTTTAAGCAGTTCATTGCCGTCATCATACTGAGAAATCAGATGCATTTCATCATTTTCTGTTGAAAGTGTCACTGCATGCAGATCAGTCAGTTCGTCCATATACGGAGTCAGTTTACGTTCGGAAAACTGCCGTACTCCTCCTGAAATAACTACTACAGGAATCTCCATTTCTTTCATCTTATCAAGAAACTCTTTAAATCCCGGTCTGATTTTTACCTTATCTATATATTCAAGCATTTTAGGAAGCCACTCGGCAGGACGTCCATCATAAGCATACCGCACAACCTGACTTAAAGTCATCTCTCCTTTTTCCAATTTCCCATTATACTCATCAACTTCTTTTGGATCCACAAAAGGAAATATAGCTCCCACCAAAGTATCCTCTGTCGTTATGGTTCCGTCAAAATCTATGAATACGATTTTCTTATACAAACTTTTCCTCCTTTTCAAAAGAGGAAATACCGCTGTACGGTATCTCCTCATTCATGATATCCATTATATCTTTTCTTACGAAATTAACCCATTAAGTCAAAGTTTTTCTTAAGATCAGGATTCAGGAACGCCAGCATTCTGGCAAGCTCTTCGTGATCTTTAGCGTACTCTGTTACAGGAATTCCCTTCATAGCAGCATCTATTGCTTGTCTCATGGACTTAGCGCCTTCTTCACTGCCGTTTGGATGACCGTGAACACCGCCTCCTGCAGCAAGCATAATATCCGTTCCGATTTCTTTAATAATTTTCTCAACGGCCATCTGAGTAGTACCGCCGGAGCAAGCATACATCATAGGCTTAATGTTCCACCAAGGCTGTGTGAAGAACTTAAAACATCTGTAGAAGACTTTATGTGAAACAGGGAATTTTCCGAACGGATGACCGTTAATCTGGAAATCTGCTCCGGCAAGACGTGTAATCTTACCCACCAACAGCGGAGCTGCTACTCCGGTATATGTGGATGAAGCCATAGTCCCTGCATAGTTTACATGAGCCAGAATAGGAACATTGATATTAGGATCATCAGCAAGCATTTTAAGTGTGTCGTGTCCTGTAGTATACACATTTACCATCAGGCAGTTTCCGCCTGCCTCCAGCACCCGGTAAGCATTATCTTTAACTTTATCTGTATTATCGGATATATTAACAGCATAGAGACTGTGCTCGCCTGTTTCTTCATATACCTGCTTTTCCTTTGCCATGAACTTTTTAACACGCTCTTCCAACGGACAGAAAGGTCCGTCAGCAAGCATGAGTTCGTCATCCTTGATAACGTCCACGCCGCCTTTGCAGGCCTTGTAGAACAGCTCTGCCCCCTCATCGGCGGTCCATCCGATATTAGGCTTTATCATAGCGTTGAGAAGAGGTCTGTCTTTTACTCCTAAAACTTCTCTCATCCCTTCAACACCGAACTTAGGGCCTTGGAATTTTTCTATAAATGATTTAGGAAAAGCTACATCAATAAGACGTATCATCCCTGATGCCGAAATATTACCAAACAACACAGTCATGATAGCCGACATACTTGTGGAAAAGTTTTCAACAGGATATGCCACCTGAATGATATACATAGGAGGTTCATCTGACATATAGTCACATCCAATATCAGGAACCTCATAAAGAGCAACCAGCTTTGAACCGAAACGCTTAGTCTTTTCCACAGAATCAGCTCCTACTTTTATCCATGTTCCCGTAGTCTGCTCAGCTGCAATAGCCATTGCCAGCTTTTCGATGTGCGAAGTTTCAACCTTTGCCTGATACGTTGCAATAACATAATCTTCGGAAAATGCAACTTCCGGGAATGCGTATGTCAGGTTTTCCATATCTAATTTACGAATCATAATTTGCCTCCTTATTTTTCAATATTAGAGAATACGTCTTCAAATGCGGCCAATGTCTGTGCAATAGTATCATCATTATCGGCCATGCTTGTATAAATCCTGCTTCCTGCCAGTGTTATTACACCGTTTGCCGTAAGGGCTGCGCCGAATTCTTCAATATAGTGCTGACGCTCAGGAATCTTCTTGAATATATCAGGATCCTGTACGCTCAGGTACATTACTCCGGACACTTCGAAGTGAACTATGGAACCTGTGTTCCATGTAACGAACGGCAAGTCATATTTATCTATCAGCTTCTGTATTCCGTCGCAAAGCTTATCTCCGTTTTCTCCTGCCTTTCTTGCAGCATCCTGTTTGATGATCTCATCGATGGCAAAATATCCTGCAGCACAGCTCAGAGGATTAGCTGTAAGAGTTCCTCCCACATAGGCTTTTTTCTTTCCGGCTTTTACTCCTGCAGCAACACATGACATAATTTCTTCGCTTCCGCCTACACCGCCTGCCATAGGATAACCGCCTGAAACGATCTTTCCGAATACTGTAAGGTCAGGTTTTACATTAAAGAATCCTTGAGCTCCTCCGGGGCCTACACGGAATGCAGTTACCACTTCATCGAAGATCAGAAGCGTCTGGAATTCATCACAGAGTTCTCTCACTTTAGCTGCAAAATCCATAGCTACAGGACGTGTGCCGCTTTCAGGGCCGAACGGCTCTATGATAACAGCAGCGGTGCCGCCGTCTTTTTCGTTCTCTTCAAGAATCTTTCTCAGACTATTTATATCTCCCGGATAAAACTCCTTAGTATTCGCAGAAACTTCCTTAGGAATTCCGTGAGCCTCAAAGGTCTGTGTATATGGGATGTGCAAGGAGTAAACAAGCTGGTCGCTCCAGCCGTGATATGCTCCGCCGGCTTTTACGATGTTTTTCTTTCCCGTATAGGTTCTTGCAATTCTGATGGCCACCATGTCAGCCTCGGTTCCGCTTGCCAGACAGCGGTACATCTCAACCCAAGGCATACATTCGTGTATTTTCTCTGCCAGCATCTTTTCATAAGGATGGAACAGTCCTGTAACAGGTCCTGATTCCTTCACTACTTCCCATACTTTCTGGTTAACAGGTTCATAATTGCTTCCCAGAAGTGTAGGACCTCCAGCCTGCAGATAGTCCACATAACAGTTTCCGTCAATATCGTAAAGATATGCGCCTTCGGCTTTTTCCACTACGAGTGGGAACGGATAGTTGAAAGCCAGATTATGCTGAACACCGCCCGGAATTACCTTCTTAGCCTCTTCAATCATCTTCTTTGATCCCTGACACTTTTCATCGAAATATTTCATATATTTCGCCATGGCTTCAGGTTTAATGTGGTGAAGCGGTTCATTCACCAGTCTTTCCATTTTTTCATAGATTTCTTTCTCGTTTGGCCAACGAGCTACTCCATATTGAGCTTTCATTTTTACTTACCTCCATTCAATATTTCATATGCTTTTTTATTGTTTTTATGTAATTCCTTAAATACAGGCATTATCTTCGTATAAACTTCATAATTTGCAAGGTTTGGTTTATAAGTAGTATCTACCTTGATGATCTTTTTGATATCCTTGATATCATCCAACATGCCAAGGCTTACTGCCGTCAAAGCTGCCGCTCCCATTGCCCCTACCTGACGAGGACTTTCGATAGTTTCAACATCTCTTCCAAGAACATCAGCCATCACCTGGCATATATACGGTGCAATAGCACTTCCACCCGAAAATCTCACAACAGGATTTGTCTCAAATGATTTCTCCGTACATTCAAGCAGCCAGCGCATGTGCATACATACACCTTCTATAACTGACTTCATCAGATCGCTGCCTCTTGTTGTAATATCAAGATTGAAAAACATTCCTCTTGAGTTGGCATCATCAAAAGGACATCTGTTTCCGTGCATCCAAGGCGAGAAAACAACACCGTTGCTGCCTGCAGGAGTATCTTTGATATACTCTATCATTTCATCATAGTCCATACCCATCTGATCCATACGGTCTTTCACCCATTCCATACACTTCCCGGAAGTCTCTACTTCAGCGATATAGTTATATGTAGTAGGATCAACTCCTATAAGCGCTCCGATGAGGTTGCCAAGATCAAGGTGCAATTTGTCTACTGTAGTAGCCACCCATCCCGACGTGCCTGAATATATGAGAACATCTCCCACCTCTACACATCCGGCTCCTACGGAACATAGGCTGACATCGCTTCCGCCTGAGAATACAGGAGTACCTTCGGCAAGGCCCAGCTCTGCCGCAGCATGCGGAAGCATTTTGCCAACTTCATCAGTAGAAGCACATACTTCAGGCAGATGTTTCATATCGATCTTAAGCATTTTGCAGAGTTTCTCACTCCAACAATTTTTATGTACATCATATAGGAAGGTACCGCAGGCATCATCTCTGCTTGCTTTCATATTTCCGGTAGCCTTACATATAAGATATTCTTTTGCATCCAGCCATTTATATGTCTTTTCAAAAATCTCGGGCTCATTTTCTTTCACCCAGAGATATTTCCATGCAGGATCTTTGGCACTTCCTGATACTGCCCCGGTAGTCCTCATGTATTTCAGAACCTTGATTATATCCAGACCTTCCACTTTTATACCGGTGCTCATACAATCTTTAAACTGTTTATCAGCTCTGCTGTCCATACAGCTCATAGCTCTGCGCAAAGGGTTCCCTTCTTCATCCACCATAACTACAGTTTGAAACTGAGAACAAAATGAAATTCCTTTTATTTCCTCTTTTGCAGTACCACTTTTTTCAAGGAGCTTCTTCGTACCTTCGGCCATAGCGCTCCACCAATCATCCGGATCCTGCTCTACGCCTCCGTTTTCCAATACATGAAGAGCATAATGCTCTGTCTCTCCTGCTAAATACTTCACACTCTCTTCTGCGGAAATATCGAACAAACAAACTTTTAATCCTGTCGTTCCGACATCATAAGTGATCACTTTAACTGCCATATTAGTTTCCTCCCTTCGGATCATGTCAGTATCCCGTAACCCATATTGTTTTCTCTCAGTATTCCCTTCATCCCAAAATCATGTCGATCATATTTCTCATTTCTTTCTTCATCTTGTCAGCATCAAAAGCCATATCATGAAGATGATAATGATTGACTATTCCATAATAAGCACCTGTAAGAAGAATTATTTTTTCTTCCTTGCAGGATTCTTTTCCCTGGAGATTTTTGCGGATGAGCTGTTCGATCATCCTCAGCGGATTATTTTCCTCACCGCTCATCACTGCCGTATAAATAAGCTGAGTAACCAGCTGAGGATAACATGCTGTATCCATAAGGAGAGTGTCAAAAATACACATGATACCTTCTCTTCCACAGCATCCGCTTTCATCGTACGCTTCCTGCAGGTCATTCACTTCCTGTCCGCACAAGGCGGTAAGAAGATCGCTGGTACTGGCGAAATAATTGAAAACAGTGCTGCGTGAAACGCCTGCTTCCTCTGCGATATCACTGAAAGCAGTATTCTCTATACCCTGTTTTTCATACAGTTTTCTTGCTGCCTTCATGATAGTCCGCTTAGTCACGGCTCTTTTGCCGCTTTCTGCTCCCATAAAAACATCCCGCCTTTCTTCTCTCCTGCAATTTCCGAATTGAACTGTAGTCCAATTTGTACTATAGTTTAATTATCTCATTTTTTAAAAAATAGTCAATGGCATTTATGTAAAAACATAAAAAAACATAATCTGCAACAAAAAACAGGAGCGGCAAAGATTTTAAACCTTTTTGCTCCCGTATACATCATGGGTATTCTGCAGTTCCTACATTCTCCCCACAAAACTAAAACAACATCCTGTTCAAGAAATATTCCATCTCACTTTTCCGCAAAAAAGTAACGGAAAGTTTTTTATCATTTATCTGCTCTATGTTATCTCAGAACATTTTACATCAAAATCCAAAGTCCTGTATTCTGAGCCATTGACAATAAGCGAAACAGAATGTGTCCCCGGATAGTGTTTTCTCGTGCTCCGATCTGCAAACGAATGCCGTTTCATATAAAATCTTTCTTCACCTGATTTCAGAAATATCTCAGATATCCAAAATACCTTTCGGCTTCGCCTGCCGTTTGCTCTAATATAATCAACACCATATTCAAGGCGCACCTCAGAGTCTGCCTTAGAGGATATAACGAATGAAAATGACATCTCATTTCCAATATAAACATCTTTCTCACCCAATACGAATTCATGAATATCAATACATTCACAATCTCCGAAACCAAAAATCTTCAAAACATCTTTATTCCCTTTTTTAAGCAAGGTTCTACACCCATGCTTTATGATCCAGTCAGTATAACGGCTTTTGCCAAACCACTTATTTGCAATCTGAATGATCAATTCAGGATGTGTCTTTGAGATATCATTAAGATTATTAGCGACACTTTTACGTACATACAGTGATGGATCATCTTTCAGTTTTTCTAAAATATCTAAAACAGGCAGCGGATTTTTCTTAAAACTGATCAATACCTGCGCCCAAGGAAGCATCGGCCGGCATCCTTCACTGGCAAGACGGCGGACATGATCATTATCATGCTCTGCCCAAACAGACATTTGACGCATCATACGATCCTCATATGTTATAATAAACGGTCTCACCGCAAACTCCGAAGATGAAATCTTGGTATAGCGTTCCAATGCAGATATGGATAAATCCCAATAGCACTCACTCTGTCCGTAAACTTCTACAAAGTCCGGAAAATACATAAGGGCGTAATCATTGAAACCCTCAGGATACTCATTAATTACTTTGTCAATGATACTGATCGCCTGCTCATAATCAGAAGGCAGATATTTACCCAGATTCACAGTGATTTTCCTCATGCGGGCTTTCAAACCCGCTTCATCCCACGCTTCGTCCATGACATCATCTACAAAATCAACAGTCCGAAATGATGGATATACACTTTTTACACTGACAGCTAACCTGTGAATATGATTACTATTATAAAACTTGTTTTTTAAAGCTTCCGGCATAAATAATCCCTCCAGATATAAATTATCTTAATCATAAAGATTTTATTTTTTTCGCCGGCACGCCTCCAACAATGAGATTTTCCTCAATGTCTTTAGAAACTACAGCTCCTGCTGCAACAATAGCGCCGTCACCAATGGTTACACCGGGTAAAACCACTGCATTTGAACCAATCCATACATTTTTGCCTATGTGGATGGGAGCAAGGTGCATCGTTGCTCTGTTATCAGGAGAAAAATCATGGTTAATAGTTGCCAATACAACATTATGTCCTATTAAACTTCCATCTCCTATGTAAATTCCACCTTGATCCTGAAACTTACATCCTGCATTTATAAATACATTCTTTCCTATATGTATATTTTTCCCAAAATCCGTATAGAAAGGCGGAAACAAAGAAAAACCGTCATCTACCCTTTTGCCGGTCAGCTTACAAAACAGCTCTCTCAGTTCTTCTGTTTCATGATAGGAAGTATTTATTTCCATTGTAATCTTAATAGCCTCCTGTGCGGCTTCATGCATAAACTTATGTTCCTCCGAATTTCCTACAACGGTATTGCCGCCATTAACGAACTCTAAATACTGACTTAAATTCATACTTCATATTCCCTTTCCAGCTATAATTATTTTTTTCATAGCTTCATAATTTTCCGGCTTTTATGTCAATTAGCTTTTCTTCCTTTGATACTCTGCTTTCCTATTGTATCACCCTTTTCCTTCTGTCCCAATTGACAAACCCAAGATACTATATCAGATCTTATGTAAAAACCCATCAAGAAGATTATCCTCTCAATGGGTATATACCGTTTTAATCGTAGAATCTTAAAACTCGAAATCCATAATATCGGATAGCGCTCCATCAATATCCGCTCTGCCAATATTTAAAATTTTCCTGAAGATCCTCCATGCGTTGCTCCTGAGGAACTCGTATGTGTACTACTTCCCGAGGAAGATTCTCTTTCGGTTACATCAACATTTTTATATAGGAAATTATCATGCTGCCTCGTAAGACGAAGACTTCCCGAACGAATATAGTTATTTGCATCAGCTTGCCTCCTTACAGTCTTAAGAGCAGCTTTATCTGTTCCCACAATTATAAACGCTATAATAATGCCAATCACCAATCCTATTATAATATCAACAGCCAGATTTATATCTTTCTCTTCTCCAGGCAAACTGCCATTGTCATAAGGTTCTCCGGTACGGGCCTGAGTAATAAACTCATCACACAGATCAGCGTATTGATTAAAAGCAGTCAAGTAATCATTTTCCGAAAGCGCACCGGACATCTGTTCAACCATGTATTCCTGTCCCGCATCGGTAAATGCCGTTATGCCGAATCCACATGTGCTTATCGCCCAATCTCTGCTCTGAGGATTTATGACAAACAATATTCCGCTTTTGTCTTTTCCCCATCCGTATCCTGATGCATCATAATAATCATCGGCATAATCTGTTGGCGTCTTACCATCAAACGTATTTGTAGTATATATTACCACTTCACAATTCTGCCTTGCAGATATATCATTTAACTTATCATTCAGTGCAGCAAGGTCTTCGTCGGATTTTACACAATAAGCAGAATCCAAACATAATACTTTGCCGCTTCCTGCTTCAGCTGCCGTTACAGACACTGTAAAAAATCCTATAATCAAAAACACACTGACTGCAATCAACAATATTTGTTTTCTCATTTCTGCTGCCTCCTATACAAACATATAATCAATAACAGCAGCGAGCACTGTCCCGATAACCGCGAAAATTCCTGCCATCATACGGAATTTTTTCCAATAGGCCTTTTTATCCATAGGGAGATCTCCTATGAACTTCCCTGTCTGCCCATTCATCGCAAATGTATATGTATTTCCCTGCCATGTTGTATTCAGAAGCCAAACCGGATATAAAGCATACTGCGCGCTGCCATGCTGCAGATTTACAACACTGCTCTGAGGTATAACAGAACTGTATCCGCCAACAGTATCCCGGAAAATATCTTCTGTACTGGTTTTGACCCGATTATTAGCTATATCTATACTATCTTTGGCATCGATATCGTATTTGTCAGCCATATATCCTGCCAAATACGATTTTTTAAATTCAACAGCCTCACTAAAATCAAAGGGCTCTATAGATTCCATCAAATCATTCGGCATCTTCAGAGAACCGTCAACCGGAATATTATCAAATATAACATTGCCCTCTCTGTAAATATCATAATAACTGTGTTCTACATAATTATGCTTGCTGTCACTCCAGCTTCTGATCCTTTCACCTCTGTAATTCATATTTGCAGAAACGTTTGCATTGAACAGCCAAAATGGTATATAAACACCTTTTATCTCATCTATATGATTTTCATCCTTAAAAAGCGCCGGAACCAGTTTTTTACTGCTTACATGTCTCCTCAGCGCTGCCTTGGCTGCGTTTTTATCAAGTTTAAAAGGTATCACATAATCCGGCTTCAGCATTCCCGAAAGCTTCCCTTTCAAAACTACAGGATTGCCGCAGTAAGGACAGCTTGTTGATACAGTCGTATCTTCACAGACAATTTCTCCTCCACACGAATTGCAGCTGTAAACTTCCATGCTGCTTTCTTCCCCTTCATCCCATTGGCTTCCGGGCCGTACTTCCCAGTTCATACCGTCATTTTCTTCAAACTGCGAAATTTCATATTCACTGTCACAAAAAGGACATTTAATTTTCTGGCTTTTAGAATCAAATGTAAGTGATCCTCCGCAGGCAGGACATTCATACTCCATAACTATAACTCTCCTATCTTACATCATTATCATCAAATATATCTCCGCATTGAGGACAGAATTTAGGAGGCTTTTGCGGATTTTCAGGTTCCCATCCACACTTGTCACACTTATATAAAGATGCCTCCGCCGGTTTCTTTGCTCCGCATTCCGTACAGAACTTTCCTTTGTTTACTGCCCCGCATTCACATGTCCACCCAGCAGCTTTTTCAGGCCTTGGACTTCCGCATTGAGGACAGAATTTTCCTGCTGTAGTGATTCCGCATTTGCACGTCCATTCTTCTGTTTTATCGGGCTTAGGGTTCCCACATTCAGGACAGAATTTTCCTGCTGTAGTGGTTCCGCATTTACATGTCCATTCTTCCGCATCTCCTGCAGATGTCTGCGGC
>NZ_JBKTXS010000027.1:0-29105 GCF_046951855.1 Lentihominibacter sp.
GCAATGGATTCTGATTCCATCATGCGCAGGTTCGAATCCTGCTACCCTAGCCAATTAAGAAACCATGTTTAAAGGCATGGTTTCTTTTTTATCATATGAGAAATACAACAATATATCTTTATACGATTTTAATGTTTCAAAAAATATATTTATAATGTATTAATGAATTGAAGGGTATAATCATATATAATGTAGGTAAGTTTTGAAATAAATGTCGCATAAAGGAGGCACCGCAGATGTCAGTAGAAAGCCGGAGAGATCCTGATGAAATTTTGAAAATAATAAATCAGGAAGAAAACAGTAAAAAAAGAGGACGTTTAAAAATATTTTTCGGCTATGCTGCTGGAGTAGGCAAAACATATACTATGCTTGAAGATGCGCATGCGGCTAAACGATGTGGAATAGATGTAGTGGTAGGTTATGTTGAACCACATGCCAGACCGCAGACGATGGCTCTCTTAGATGGGCTTGAATGCATTCCTAATCTTGAGGTAGAATATAATTCGATTATTTTAAGGGAATTTGATGTGGATGCTACTTTGGCCAGAAACCCCAAATTGGTTCTTGTGGACGAGCTTGCTCATACTAATGCTAAGGGCTGTAGGCATGCTAAAAGATATCAGGATATAAAGGAACTGCTTGAAAACGGAATAGATGTATATACTACTGTTAACGTGCAGCATATAGAAAGTTTAAACGATATGGTGGCTTCCATCACAGGAATAACTGTGAGAGAACGTATACCTGATTACATTTTTGATGATGCAGATCAGGTGGAGTTGATAGACTTGGAACCGCAAGAGCTGATAGAGAGGCTTGAGGCCGGATATGTGTATAAGAAAAAACAGGCTCAGAGTGCCATGGTCAATTTTTTTACCATAGATAATCTAACAGCATTGAGAGAGATTTCTCTTCGCCGGTGTGCTGACAGAGTAAATCTTTTGACTGAGAGAGCCAGAATAAAGAACAGGGCAAGTTATCATACGGAAGAGCATATATTGGTATGTCTGTCAGAAGAAAATTCAAATGCTAAGGTTATACGTACTGCTGCAAGGATGGCCAAGGCTTTCAGGGGAACTTTTACAGCCTTATTTGTTGAGACTCCTGATAATTCGTCCATGAGTGATAAAAGCAAAAAGATTCTTCAGGCAAATATGAGGATGGCGGAGCGTCTTGGAGCAGAGATAGAGACCGTATATGGAGATGATGTTATATTTCAGATTGCTGAATTTGCAAGGATATCCGGAGTATCCAAAATTGTTATAGGCAGGGTGGGTGCGGCTAAAAAACATTTTCTTGGAAAGCAGTCTTTGACAGAAAAGCTAATAAATGCAGCACCAAATATTGAAGTCCACGTGATACCTGTAGCTGGCCCGAGACTTCCAAAGTATTATCGAATGAAAGCCCAGAAAAAGAAAAATATAATTTTTTCATTGATGGATACTTTGAAAAGTACGGCTATTTTAGGAATAGCATGTACTTTGGCAGTTCTGTTTGATAAAATGGGATTTGGCGTAAGCAATATATTAGGTATATATATACTTGGTGTAATTATTATTTCAGGTTTGATGAAGAACAGAGCATATGGACTGATTGCATCGGTATTAAGTGCTGTAATATTCAATTTTATGTTTGTAGAGCCCCGGCATACATTTATGGCGTATGATATAGGGTATCCTGTAAACGGTTTGATAATGATAATGGCAGCACTTATAACAGGAACAATGTCCATTAGGCTGAGAGAAAGTGCAAAACAGGCAGCGCGTGCTACATTCAGAACAAAGACTTTATTTGATACTAACCAGATACTCCAGCAGACAAAAGGAGAAGAGCAGATATTGGAAGTTACAGCTAGGCAGCTGATTAAACTTCTCAATAAGGATATTGTTGTTTATGAAAATAAAGACGGAGCACTTGGAGAACCGCAGGTGTTTTTTGCTTCGGATGCAGATTCTGAAAGAGTTTCTGGTGAAGCTTATACATCAGGAGAAGAAAAGGCAGTTGCCAGTTGGTCTTTTAAAAATAATCAGCATGCCGGAGCTACCACGGATACACTGTCAGATGCCAGATGTATGTATTTGTGCGTGCGTGTAAACGATAATGTGTATGGAGTTATTGGTATAGCAGTTGGAGAAGAGCCATTGGACGCTTTTTCCAACAGTATAATGCTGTCAATTCTGGGTGAATGTGCTCTTGCTATGGAGAATGAAAAGAATGCCAGAGAGAAAGAACAGGCTGCTATTATGGCTAAGAATGAACAGCTTAGAGCTGATCTTTTGCGTGCGATATCACATGATCTGAGAACCCCTCTGACATCTATATCAGGCAATGCTAGTAATCTTATCTCAAACGGAGAAGCTTTTACTGCGGATATGAAAAAAAGGCTTTATACAGATATCTATGATGATTCCATGTGGCTGATAAATCTCGTTGAGAACCTGCTTTCAGTGACAAGGCTTGAAGAGGGCAGGATGAATATAAATATGGAGACAGAGCTGATGGAAGATGTGGTTACTGAAGCTCTGAGGCATTTGAGCAGAAGAAGTATTGAACATAATATAAGGGTGGAACATAAAGACGAATTCCTGTTGGCAAAAATGGATGCAAGGCTTATCGTTCAGGTAATAATTAATATAGTGGATAATGCTATTAAATACACACCTGCCGGTTCCGACATATTGATAACCACATTCCGCAGGTCTGACAAAGCTATAGTGTCTATCGCTGATAATGGACCGGGTGTTTCGGATGATATGAAAACACATATATTTGATATGTTTTACAGCGGTAATAATAAAGTGGCTGACAGCAGGCGCAGCCTTGGTTTAGGACTGTCCTTGTGCCAGTCGATAATAAATGCTCACGGCGGCGAGCTTACAGTGGGAGACAATGTTCCCAGAGGGGCAGTATTTACTTTTTCATTAATGGCAGAGGAGGTGTATTTTGATGAATAAACCGTTGATTTTAGTGGTGGAAGATGATGCGTCTGTCAGGAATCTTATCACTACCACATTAAAAGTACATGATTATAAATATCTTACAGCTGCAAATGGAAATTTAGCTATAATGGAAGCGACTTCCGGAAATCCGGATATCGTTCTTCTTGATCTGGGCCTTCCTGACATGGACGGCATGGAAGTGATAAGAACTATTCGTCAGTGGTCAAGCATGCCTATCATAGTAATCAGTGCGCGAAGTGAGGATACAGATAAAATAAAGGCTTTAGATGCAGGTGCTGATGATTATCTTATAAAGCCGTTTTCTGTTGAAGAGCTTCTTGCTCGGCTGAGAGTGACTCAGAGGAGACTTTCTATGATGAAAAATGATAAGGAAAGTGAATCTTCTGTATTTACTAATGGAGATATACGAATAGATTATGCAGAAGGATGTGCTTACTTAAAAGATGAGGAGCTTCATTTAACGCCAACGGAATATAAGCTTCTCTGTCTGCTTTCTCAGAATGTGGGTAAAGTGCTGACCCATACTTTCATCACTCAGAAAATATGGGGAAGCTGCTGGGATAATGATGTGGCATCACTGCGTGTTTACATGGCTACGTTGAGAAAAAAGATAGAAGTATCGCCGGAATCTCCGCAGTATATACAGACGCATATAGGTGTAGGATATAGAATGCTCAAAGTTAAATAAAAGAAAAGGAGAAAATCTTATGAAAATGAAACATATAACTATACAGAGCGCTGAATTTGAGAAATCTGTCAAGTTTTATGAAGATATTGCAGGACTGACAATTTGCGGGGATATGAGAGGCAAAGGGGCTATGAATATTGTATTTTTAGCCGATGATAATGGCGGGACTTGTGTGGAGATAATAGAATCTCCGGAACAGGCATATTCCGGAACGGGTATTTCAATAGGATTTGAAGTAGAAGATGCTGAAGCATATCGGGAAAAACTAAGTGAAAAAGGACTCGACCCTACTCCCATGATAACACCTTTTCCGGGAACATCATTTTTCTTTGTAAATGATCCGGATGGAGTGCAGGTTCAGTTTATCTGTGAAAAATAAAGCTGGCAAATTATTTAATATTTTATTACAAAAGATTTCATATTTTTTTAACAACTCCTAAATGTGTAGCAATAACAGTATAAACATGTTACAATTTATTTGTTTGTTTACGATAAAATTGTTTCTTTTAATCATAATAAGCTATATACAGGGAGAGAAGAAATGTTTAGATTTTATATTGCTTTATGGATTTCAAAGATCGTAATGTTTATATTTAAGCTAAAGGGCAGTGAGCGTAATGACTGGCCGGGTCTTTTGGCTTATAAATTGTGTCCGCAGTTTCTTAAATATATCAACAAGCCCCCTCTTGTGATAGCAATTACAGGTACAAACGGCAAAACCACTACATCCGCTCTCATAAACAATAAGCTGGTGGCAGATGGATATAGAGTCAGTTTTAATGACTGGGGAGCTAATCTTCAGGCTGGATTCGGACTTAATCTGATGCGGTGTGTAAATTTTTTAAACAAACCTACAAAAATGGATGTGGCTGTTCTGGAAGCCGATGAAAAAACTCTGGATGATACTATGACTCTGATAGAACCCGACTATATTTTAGTTACAAATATATGTAAAGATTCACTGAGAAGAAACGGCCATCCTGAATTTATCTTTGATCATGTTGAAAGAACATTTAATGTTCTGGGGAATAAGACCGTAGCTATACTGAATGCCAATGATCCTATAAGTTCCCAGCTTGCTGCTGATTCGGGAGCGAGAAGAGTGTTTTACGGCATGGCAGATATAGGTGCTGATCCTTTTGAAAATACTGTAAAAGATATATCGGTATGCCCTGTATGCGGTGATGATATACAGTATAATTACAGGCTTTACAGACATATTGGTGATTTTTACTGCAATTCGTGTGATTTTGCGGCTCCTCATGCCAAGTATTTTGCAGAGGCTATAGATCATGAAAGAAAGGAACTTATTGTAAAGGAGGACGGAGAAAGATCAGCATATCCTCTTATATCAGATACGGTCTTTAATGCTTTTAATGTATTATCATATATAGCACTTATGAGGGAGCTTGGAACTGACAAACAGGAACTGGCAGATTTTCTCAGAACACAGAGAGTTACGAAAATAAGAGAGACAAGCGTGGAATTCAACGGAATAGAGTATTTGACTTATGCGGCTAAAAGTCAGAATGTAAGTGCGGCGTCTACTGTATTTGAGTATATGGCTAAGGAACCGTCAGTGAAGGAGCTTGTTTTGCTTCTTGATGAGATGCAGGATAGAAATCACCCTTCTGAAACTATAACATGGCTTTATGAAACGGATTATGAATTCCTCAACAGCCCGAATATTAAAAAGATTATAGTAGGAGGACATATGTACCTCAATCATAGGCTCAGGCTTCTTCTTGCAGGTATAGATGAGAGTAAGATCGTATGTGTGGAAGATGAAAGCGAAATAGTAGATCATGTGGATCGTAGCGGAATAGAGAAGGTATATGTGCTTTTTGAGATAGACTATGTTACAAAGGCAAGGAAGATGAGAGATATGATTGTAGAAAGGGCAAAGGAGGAGGCAGCGAAATGAAGAAAGTAGAATTACTCTTTCCGGAACTCTGTAATATTTACGGTGAAAGTTACAACATAGAATATCTAAAAAGATGCAGTAAAGATATAGATGTGATATATACTAACCATAAGGAAGTTCCGGCGTTTGTCAGTGGAGGCGCCGATATGGTATATCTGGGATGCGCTTCTGAAAGAAAGCAGGAACAGATTATAGAGATTTTGAAACCGTATCGCAGTAAAATAGTCGAACTTATAAATGAAGGTGTCGTATTTCTTGCCACAGGAAATGCTGTTGAGATATTCGGAAATTACATCAGAGACGGAGAACGCATTATAGAAGGGCTGAAAGTATTTGATTTTTATTCTGTTAGATATATGAAGGCTGAAAGGCATAATTCACAGTTCATAGGTAAATATGATGATCTTACGATATTGGGACACAGGAGTCAGTTTTCTTTTTCTTACGGTGACTTTGAAGAGGCTTTCATAGATATAGAGAAGGGAATAGGAATGAATTCTGAAACAAAACGCGAGGGAGTACGCAGAAAAAATTTCTTCGGGACATATTCTCTTGGGCCTTTTCTTATCCTGAATCCGCTGTTTACAAAGAAAATATTGAGATTAATAGGGCTTGACGATACTTTATGTTTTGAAAAAGAAATCGTGGAGGCATATCAGTACAGACTCGAAGAACTGAGCAGAACAATCTGAAGACGTTTTGAATAAGAGAAAATTAAAAGAGCATTCATAACTGTAAGTATATAGTACAGATACATATGCTCTTTTTTAATGCTGTTTAGTCCATAACTGACTCAAAAATATGTCTGCATCCTTTGCCGTCAGGGTGATGTTCGGCAAATACATAGAACACATGGCCGGGATATTCATTACCTTCAATAAGACATGGTCCTTTTTCCGAAATTGCTATATCCCATCCTACATATCGTACCTGAGGAACAATATGAGCCGCTTCTATCGCCATTGCTTTCACTTCTTCCCACTGAGGAATCTTGAATCCTATAATGGATTTTTTTGTTATAGGATGGATATCATAAGCGATATTTTCCCCATCCACAGCCGGATATATTAAGGTTCCGGTATTAAGATCTATAGGTGTCAGCATACCTCCATTACAGAAATTATCTACAATTCCGTCTCTTCCTATCCGCAAATATGCAGCAAGAAGAGTTACGGTCCCTTCTTTGAGAAATGTTATGGCTCTTATGGTATTTACGCTGCTGGGATTAAGTGCCGACATTTCTTTTACCTGTATAATACGTTCTTCAGCCAGATATGGAATTTTATCTATGTTTGAATCGAAAGATGTCATTTCAGCGGGAAGTTTTGCGACTCCGTCTCCATGTGTTCCGTCGATAGGTTTTAAAATGAAATCGGTTTTTCCTTCTATGAATTTACGAAATTCATCTCTCTGATCCTTGTTTTTTATAAGCAACCAGTCTCTTCCAAGGTATTTGCTGAATTTTTTATTGAAATCTACTTTGTTGAGGAAAAAATGAATATAGTCAAAATCGTTGTATTTTACCACATATTGATTATTGACGCCTCTGGTGATAACGTCCCGTCGCTCGTCGTTATTGAGCTTGTCCATTCTTGCATTGAGATAATCTATATAGCCTGCTTGATATTTGAATCCACAGTATATGATGTCAAAAAAAAGTACAATACTGTTTTTTCCTGAAACCTTGTGGACTTTTTTCACCGTATCGAACAGCTGTCTGTAATTCATGCCGAATATGCGGCCTATCAGAAACCTAATCTTTTTCATATAATGTTAAACTCTGCCTTCCTGTTTTTTGGTTTATTAATAATATTAACATAATCTCAAAAAAAAACAAAGGGTTTGATCATTTTCCGGAAATACTATGTTTAATATGGAATAAACAACAGAAACGTGATATAATATCCGGGTTGTAAAATCAATGAAAGGAAGCAGATTTGCATGAGTAAATTAAGATTTTTCATAGCATTGTGGGTGGCGAAAATCGCTATTGTCGCTCTTAAAATAACGAGGCATAATGGGACAAATTTTCCGGGAGTAGTGGCTCTTAAAATATGCCCGCAGTTTTTGAAATATATAGGCAAACCTGAGAGAATAATAGCTGTTACGGGAACTAACGGAAAAACGACTGTCAGTAATATGGTAATAGATGCGCTGTCTCAGGACGGAAAAAATGTCGTCAACAACAGGATGGGATCCAACATCAATACAGGTATAGCGACAAGTTTGATACAAAATTGCGGTGTGATGGGAAAGTGCAGAGAAGATATGGGATTATTTGAGGTAGACGAACGTTCTGCCAGACGAGTGTTTCCTTATATGATTCCGGAATATCTTATTGTAACAAATCTTTCAAGAGATTCTATAATGAGAAACGGACATCCTGAGTATATCTCGGATATTTTGACGAAATATATTCCTCAAAGTACCAAGTTAATTTTAAATGCAGATGATATGATATGTTCAACTGTGGCGCCTGAAAACAGCAGAGTATATTTCGGAATAGAAAGAATGCCGGGTGATCTGACAGAATGCAATAATCTTATAAATGATTTTCAGATCTGCCCTGAGTGTCATAATAAGCTGAAGTATGAATATGTCAGATACAGTCATATAGGCAAGGCGTACTGTCCGATATGTGGCTTCAAGGCTCCGCTTTATGATTATGCGGGGCATGATGTGGATCTTGGTAATATGACCATCGGAATAAGAGGAAAAGAAGCAGATGTACGATATAGACTTCTTAATGACAGCGTTTATAACATTTATAACGTAGTTTCTGCTGTGGCTCTTTTTCTTGAAATGGGATATTCTCATCGTCAGGTTCAGAAATTTTTTGAAAACATGAGCATAGTAGGCAGTCGTTATGATGAAATGAAAGTCGGAAGTTACACTGTATGCAGGATGTTGGCAAAGGAAAAGAATGCTTTTGCTAGCTCCAGAGTCTTTGACTATATAGCCGCAAGCAAGGGAAAAAAAGAGATAATCTTGATGAATTGTTGCCAGGGCGATGCTATTCACTGGTCTGAGAATACATGCTGGATGTATGACTGCGATTTTGAATTTCTTAAGGATGACAATATAGAAAATATTATCGTATGCGGTCCGAGAGTAAAAGATTACAGACTTAGACTTCTTTTAGCCGGAGTGCCTGACTGTAAGATTTCGTATACAGACGATGAATTTGATACACCGGAAAAACTCAAGCTCACAGGAAACAGTTATATATATGTTTTATATGGGACTGATTCTATAGATCTTGGTTTAAAAGTAGCTGAGAAAGTAGTAAAGATGATACGGAAAAAAGGAGGCGAAGGTAAATGAAGATAGAAGTTCTCTTCCCGGAGATTTGTAATCTGTATGGGGAACTGGGCAATATAAGTTACTTACAGAAGTCCTGTGCTGATATAGAAGTGGTGGAGACAGGGCTGAATGATGAGCCGATTTTCGTATCAGAAGTACCGGATCTTATATATATGGGTACTATGACAGAGAAATCTCAGCTTTTGGTAATAGAAAAGCTGAATTGTTGTAAAGAAAGAATTGTGGAACTGATAGAAGATGGTGCTAATTTTCTTGTAACAGGAAATGCTCTCGAGGTTTTCGGCAAAGAGATAAAAGATGTGGACGGAGTCACTGCAGAAGGTCTTGGTATATTTGATATAACTACATCCAGAGACATGATGAATAGATATAACTCTTTGTATTTAGGAGAGTTTTCAGATGGATTGCAGCCGGATGCGGGAATGATGAAGATAGTGGGATTTAAAAGTCAGTTTACTCATTCGTATTGGGAAGACGGTGCTGTACAGACACCTCTTTTTATTACTGAACGAGGACCGGGTCTTAATCCTCAAATAAAAGGGGAAGGGATCAGAGTAAATAATTTTATGGCGACTTATGTGATAGGCCCTCTTCTGGTTTTGAATCCGCTTCTGGCAAAACATATTCTGAGAATGTGTGGAGCGAAAAAGATTGATGTAGCGTTTGAAGAAGCAGCCATGGAAAGTTATGAAGCAAGAGTAAGAGAATATTCCAATCCTGATACAGGATTTTATTATTGATAGTGATGAAAGGCAGGCAGGTTTATGTTAAAGAAAACCAAGATAATATGTACTTTAGGCCCTGCAAGCAAAGATGAAAAGACCATAAAGGCTATGCTTGAGGCAGGAATGAATGTAGCAAGATTGAATTTTTCTCATGGTACCCATGAAGATCACAAAAAGACCATAGAAGTTTTCAGAAAAGTCAGGGACGGCATGGGATTGCCTGCAGCAGTAATGCTTGATACAAAGGGGCCGGAAATCAGAATAGGAGATTTTTTAAACGGCAGTGAGATCTTGAAAAAGGGTGATCATTTTACGCTTACTTCCGAAAAGTGTATGGGAACTTTGGATAGGGTGAGCGTTACTTATAAGGCACTTCCGTCTCAGGTTGAAACCGGTACTGTTATCCTTATAGATGACGGCAGAGTAAAACTGAAAGTCATACAGACCACAGATACAGATGTTGTTTGTGAAGTGACGGAAGGCGGGAAAGTAAGCAACAGAAAGGGTGTTAATATACCTAACAAATCTCTTGATCTTGAATATATAAGTGAAGCTGACAGAAATGATATTCTTTTTGGCATCAAGATGGATGTGGATTATGTAGCTGCATCTTTCGTGCGAAGTGGGAAAGATGTTGAAGCCCTTAGAAAACTTTTAAATGATAATGACGGAGAGAAAATAAAAATTATTTCAAAAATAGAGAATATGGAAGGCATCGAGAATTTCGGAGAAATTTTGGAACTCTCTGACGGGATAATGGTAGCTAGAGGAGATATGGGCGTGGAGGTGGATTTTGAAAAACTGCCCGGGATACAGAAGAAGTTTATCAAAGAATGCTGTAAGGCGGGAAAGCCTGTTATTACAGCTACTCAGATGCTGGAATCCATGACGTCCAGCACATCGCCTACCAGAGCTGAGATAACAGATGTGGCTAATGCTGTATTTGATGGAACATCGGCAGTTATGCTTTCGGGAGAAAGTGCCGCGGGAAAGTATCCTGTGGAGACCGTACAGACTATGGCTAAAATAGTGTACCAGGCTGAAAAAGATGCTGAGGACGTCAATCAGTATAAATTTCTTGAGGTGGAATCTGATGAAAAAGATATCGCAAATGCAATAGGACATGCGGCATGTACTACAGCTAAAGATATAAAGGCAAGTGTGATAATGGCGGTGACAACTTCAGGATATACAGCTGAAATGATGTCAAAGTATAAGCCGGTGGAACCTATTATAGCAGCGACTCCGAAAAAAAAGACTTTCCATCAGCAAGCTCTTACAAGGGGTGTTTTTCCAATTCTCACTGAGCTAAGCAATGACTGGAATGATTTAATGGACGAAGCAACTGCAGAAGCTAAACAGGCCGGTTTTGTGAAAAAAGGAGAAGCTGTTGTTTTCAGTGCAGGAATGCCACTTCAGGTATCGGGGACTACCAATCTTATAGTCGTTAGAGTAGTGGAATAGTTGTTTATGCGATGAAAAAACCTGATGATGTTTATCATCAGGTTTTTAGCATATCAGTTATGATTTGATATGGCAGTACACTATTCTGCATCTAAAGAAACTCCTGTTTCAGCTGCTTTCTGAGCCAGAACCTTTTCATATTCTTCAAAGATAGCGTCTCTGATCTTATTTCTGGTTTCAGAAACCAATGGATGAGCAATATCACGAAAATCGCCTTCACCCATTTTTCTGCTGGGCATAGCGATGAAGAGACCATTCTGTCCTTCTATGATTTTGATGTCATGTACGACAAATTCATCATCAAAAGTAATGGAAACTACTGCCTTCATTTTGCTTTCATCATTAATCTTCCGAATTCTTACGTCAGTGATATTCATGTGTAGTACCGCCTTTCGTGCCAAAATAATGTGGTATTATGATATAATTCCAATAAAGGTATTATATAATAGAATAAAAATATAAACAAGCATTTTTTAAAAAATCTGACAATTAGGAATAACTTCAACAGATTTGTTTTCTTCATTTACTTTTCCCAAGTGGACAATAGGAAAGTAATCGCTGACTTTTTTACCGGCGGGTTCAATATTAACAATGGCCACTCCTATACCTGCCACTTGGATTTCTACTTCTGAGAGAATCTCTGCGATTCCTTTGATACTTCCTCCTCCGCGCATGAAATCATCAATGATCAGAGCTTTAGACCCGGGAGCGGCAGCTCGTTTTGAAATAGACATTTTTTGCAGACGTTCTGAAGATCCGGGAAAGTAATTTATGCTTACTGTAGCTCCTTCTGATATTTTGGTTTCTCTTCTTACGACTATGACGGGTATATTCAGAAGATGGGCAGTCATAAATGCGACAGGGATACCTTTTGTTTCTATTGTAGCAACATAATTGGCTCCTGCAGTTCTGAATTTTTTTGCAAATATTTGGGCCATACCTTTTACGACGGCAGGGTTGTACATGATATCAGATGTATATAGGAAGCCACCTCCTAATATTCTGTTTTCTTCTCTCAAAAGATTGCACAGATTTTTCTGTACTTCTTTTGCTTTTTCCGGGGAAATGTCAGGTACATATTTAACTCCCCCTGAGGCCCCTGACATTGTTTGTATATATCCGTATCCGGCAGCTTTAACTGCTTCTCCGGCAGCGCTGATGTCTTCGCTTATGCTGGATTTTGCAGCGGAAAATTTATCGCAGAAATATTTGAGATTAAAAACTTGTTCTGGAGATTCTGTAAGTATTTGGCATATAGCACCCACTCTGTGACTTCTTTTCATATGGGCCTCCTTCAATATAGATTGCTAATAAAACGAACTATTTGCGAGTTTAATGATAATATCATTCGCATTTTTTGTCAAACTGAATTCTGATGATTATACGACTTGACAATTTATACTGCGGTAAGTATAATAATTTTGCATAACTTAAAATGCCCGCCTTGAGGGAGTAGTTTGCGCAGAAAATTGCGTGGCAAGTCAACAAACTGACCGATATCGGTCTGGCTTGTCTTAAATAACGAGACTCATGTATGGTTTTCCGTACGTGGTCTTTTTTATTTCAGCCCGTGTATGGTTCCATTACCGTATCAGGGCTTTTTTCGTTAGATAAACATCAAGGAGGATATTTTATGGAAGGGTTTATAGAGTCGAAGGAGTCGTTGCTTAAATATTTCGGATCAGATCCTGAAAAGGGACTGACTGAGAAATTGGCGGAGAACAATCGGGAAATTTTCGGGAAAAACATCTTTGCACGCCAAAAACCAGAATTATTGTGGAAGCGGATCTGGTCTGCGGCTACAGAACCGATGATAATTATGCTGATTGCTGCGGGAATGATAGCACTGGCTGTTAATGTTTTCAGAAGTGTGAGTAACGGAGAAGCCGATTTTCTCGAATGTGTGGGAGTTTTTGCGGCAATTGCTCTTTCGGTAGCTATAAGTGTGGTGATGGAAGGAAAAAGTGCTAAAGCCTTTGAAGCTTTATCTGAGATAAGCAGCAATATTGTTGTAAAAGTAGTGAGAGAAGGCAAAACTATTATGCTGGAACAAGAAAACATTGTCGCAGGTGATATAATTTTGCTTTCTACCGGAGATAAAATTCCAGCTGACGGCAGGCTGTTGGAAAGCTCAGGTCTTGCGGTAGATGAATCAGCGCTTACAGGCGAGAGTCATCCCGCAGAGAAGAATGCTGAGATCGAACTGACAGCAGAGGATATCCCTCTTGCTGAACGTGTTAATATGTTGTACAGCGGTACATATATAACTGATGGAAACGGTAAGATGCTTGTTACTTCTGTTGGAGATAATACAGAGTTTGGAAAAATCGCGTTTGAATTGGGGGCAACAGCTAAAAACAGTACACCGCTGCAGGAAAAGCTGGCTCGTTTGGGAAAGACTATAACTGTATTAGGCGTGATTGCAGCTTCTGTTGTGTTTATTTCTCAAGTTGTTTCTTTTTTGATTAACGGAGAATTAAATACTGAAAATATTATGGAATCTTTTGTGACCAGTATTGTACTTATCGTGGCAGCTGTACCTGAAGGACTTCCGACTATTGTTGCAGTATCATTGTCTGTTAACATTATTAAGCTGTCGAAACAAAACGCGCTTGTTAAGAAGATGATAGCTTCGGAAACTATAGGATGTGTTAATGTGATATGTTCAGACAAGACTGGAACTTTGACAGAAAATAAGATGGCTGTTAGAGGTTTTTTTGATTCTAAATGGCATGATGATATAACTGAACTTTCGTCTGAGTGGCTGACTCACAACATTTGTCTTAATACAACTGCCGATATAGCTGAGGATGGATCTTTTATAGGAAATCCCAGTGAATGTGCCATGCTGAATTTTTATGAATGTTCCGGGGCAAGACAGAATAGCGGCAATTCATATAAATGCGAGAGAAATGAGCATGATAATATTTGCGTGTTCCCGTTTTCCTCGGATCTAAAACACATGACTACGGTATCAGATGTAGATGGGAGAATGATTGCTTATGTGAAGGGCAGTCCGGAATGTATTTTTGAGATGTGCAGCATGGAGCCACTGGAAAGAAAAAAGGCAGAGCAATGTATCATAAAAGTACAGAAGAAGGCAATGAGAGTTATTGCATTTGCACATAAAGAAATTTTTGATATTGGGAATTTTGAAGATGAGGTCAATCACAGGCAATTGGAGAGTAATATGACTTTTGATGGTTTTGTGGCGATATCTGATCCTTTGAGAAGAGATGTTTATGATGCTGTAAAATCCTGCCGCAGAGCCGGAGTTTCTCTTAAGATACTTACGGGTGACAATATAGTGACGGCCTCTGCCATAGCTCATGAGCTTCATCTTTTGGGTGGAGAAAATACAGCGGTAGAAGCGGCAGAAATCGACAGAATGACAGATGATGAACTTTCTAAAAAACTGCCTTTTATCAGTGTTATAGCAAGGAGTACTCCTACTGTTAAAATGCGTATTGTAAATATTTTGAAACAAGATAAGAATGTGGTGGCGGTAACAGGCGATGGTATAAATGATGCTCCGGCGCTGAAAAATGCTGATGTGGGGATTGCTATGGGAATATCAGGGACAGAAGTATCGAAAGAGGCCAGTGATATAATTCTTCTTGATGATTCCTTTTCCGCGATAGTGAAGGCCATAGAATGGGGCCGGAATATATATGAAAATTTTAAACGTTTTGTCAGCTTTCAGCTTACTGTGAATTTGGCTTCAGTGATAGTGGTATTTGCATCTGTCTTATTGGGGTTAAAAGCGCCGTTTACTGCACTGGAGCTGTTATGGATAAATATAATAATGGATGGACCTCCGGCACTTACTTTGGGTCTTGAGCCTGATTATGATGATCTTATGGAGCGAAGACCTGTAAAGCGAGGAGAAAGTATTATATCAGGATCTATGATAGTACGTATAGTAGCTGCTGGAGGATATATGTCTTTTGTATTTCTTGCTCAGTATGTTTTTAATTTCTTGAATGCTCCTTCGTATCAGATGCATACTGTTTTATTTACCCTTTTTGTTTTGTTTCAGCTGTTTAATGCTTTTAACTGCAGGGAGCTTCACAGTGAAAGTATTTTCAGACATCTTTTAAAAAATAAACTGATGCTTTTAGTTGTAGGCTGTACCTTTTTTCTTCAGATATGTATAATACAGTTTGCAGGAGCCTTTTTTGGGACAGTGCCTCTTGATCTTCAGATGTGGATAAAACTTTTCATTGTATCTGTCAGTGTTATCGTGCTATCAGAGTTTGTAAAACTGCTGTTTCGTCAAGTGGAAAAATCTTGATTTAAAAATACAGCCATCTTCTGTAATTCATACTTTTTTTTAAATAAGACGCATTTTTAAAGATAAATATGATATAATCGTTATATCTATAACTAGGGAGGCGCATTGATGATTAATTTGCCTGATTACAAGAGAATCCACTGTATAGGCATAGGTGGTATAGGATTATCCGCTATAGCGGAGATTCTCATATCCAGAGGATATGAAGTTTCCGGATCGGATATGAGAGAAAGTGAGATAATTGAACGGCTCATAGATGAAGGAGCCAATATATATTTAGGCCATAGAGCGAAAAATGTAGAGAATGTTGATCTGGTTATTTATTCTTCAGCGGTGGGAAAGGATAATCCTGAATTGGAGAAAGCTGAGGAACTTGGCATACCTGCCATAACCAGAGCGCAGGCGCTTGGAGTACTGATGGATGAATACGAAAGCAGTATTGCTATTTCGGGTACTCACGGAAAAACTACAACGACTTCTATGGTCTCTTTGATTTTGAAGGATGCAGGAAAGGAACCTACTATACTGGTAGGCGGTAATCTTTCAGAGATACACGGAAACGTATATATAGGTGAAAACAAATATTTTATTACAGAAGCATGTGAATATATGGATAGTTTTCTCAATCTTAAACCAAAGATAGAGATAATACTCAATATAGATTCAGATCATCTTGATTATTTTAAAGACGTGGAACATATAGCAAGTTCTTTTGATAAGTTTGCCAAACTTGTTCCGCAGGACGGAGCTGTCATAGCTTACGACGCCAATCCATTTGTAAAGAGCATTATAGAAGACATTCCAAATGCCATTACTTTCGGCCTTAATGAAAGCTGTGATTATTTTGCATCGGATATAGATTTTGACAATGACGGTATGCCGCAGTTTACAGTAAACCACGGAGGCAGAGAACTGTGCAGGGTTTCGCTTTCGATACCAGGAGAACACAATGTTCTTAATGCCCTTTCAGCATTTGCATGTAGTCATATACTCGGGGTGGATATCGGCAAAATTGTGGACACGTTGGAAAATTTTACAGGAATACAGAGGCGATTCGATATACTTGGAAAGACGTATAATAACATAAAAATAATAGATGATTATGCGCATCATCCTACAGAAATAAAAGCGACATTGTCAGCTGTCCGCAACATGAAACATAATAATCTCTGGTGTCTGTTTCAACCTCATACCTATACGAGGACGCTGGCATTACTCGATGATTTTGCTACTGCATTTGCTGATGCTGATAAGATTGTATTGGCTGAAATATATGCGGCGAGAGAGAAAAATATATATAAGATAAGTTCAAAAACTTTAATGAACAAGATAAAGGAATCCGATCCTGCAAAAGATGTTTATTTCTTCAAAGATTTTGATGAAATAGCGAATTTTGTTTACAACAATGCTGAAGAGGGAGATCTTGTTATAACTATGGGAGCAGGAGATATCTACAAGGTCGGTGAAATGATTCTTGATAAGGATAAAAGATTTTAAGGAGAAATCAACAGATGGATATTAAAGAATATGAACTGCTGGAAAAAGCTCGGATAGAAAGAAATCTGGAATATATGGAAGCCGGAGTGAATTTTATCGATGTGAGGACAGCTTATATAGATGAGGGCGTTAAAATAGGCGCGGGAACCACTATATATCCGTGTGTGGCTATTGAGGGAAATGTTGAGATAGGAAAGAACTGCACTATAGGCCAGAACAGCAGGATAAAAGATTCTGTAATAGGAGACGGGACATCCGTACAAAGTTCGGTTATAATAGAGAGCAGTGTCGGAAGTGAAACGTCTGTAGGGCCTTTCGCATATCTGCGTCCGAATAGTCATGTTGGAAATAAATGTAAGGTTGGTGATTTTGTGGAGATAAAAAACTCCAAATTAGGAGATGGCGCTAAAGCGTCTCACCTTACATATGTAGGTGATTCAGATGTGGGAGAACGTGTGAATCTCGGGTGCGGGGTTGTGTTTGTAAATTATGACGGAAGTAAAAAGCACCGCTCTGTAGTTGAGGATGATGCCTTTATAGGATGCAATGTCAATTTGGTTTCTCCTGTACATGTAGGCAGGAATGCTTATGTGGCGGCAGGCAGTACCATAACAAATGATGTACCGGATGGTGCCCTTTATGTAGCTAGAGCTAAGGGAAAATCTCTTGAAGGCTGGGTGGAGAAAAAGGGTATCTTAAAGAAATAACAACGATTTAAACAGAAAGTAGAGGTAGGAGAAACAAATGAAAAACAGCGCATTTTCAAACTACAAGGTATTTGCAGGCAATTCTCATTTGGAGCTTGCGGAAGAGATCGCGTCCATAATGGGTAAACCTCTCGGAAGAGCTACTGTAAATAAATTCAGCGATGGAGAGATATCGGTGAATCTGTGGGAAACAGTAAGAGGAGTAGATTGTTACATAGTGCAGTCAACATGTGATCCGGTAAATGATAATCTCATGGAGCTGCTGATAATGATAGATGCCATGAAAAGAGCGTCAGCCGGAAGGATAAATGCAATAATCCCTTACTATGGTTATGCCAGACAGGACAGAAAAGCTAAAGCAAGAGATCCTATCACAGCTAAGCTTGTGGCAAATCTTCTTGTTGCGGCAGGAGCTGACAGAGTTCTTACAATGGATCTTCATGCTGCTCAAATACAGGGATATTTTGATATTCCGGTAGATCATCTGATCGGTATGCCTATATTGGCAAAATATTTTATGGAGCAGAGTCTTGATGATGTGGTAATAGTTTCTCCTGACCACGGAAGCGTTACAAGAGCAAGAAATATGGCGCAGCCTCTTAACGCGCCTATAGCTATAGTAGATAAAAGAAGACCTGAACCTAATAAGAGTGAAATCATGAATATCATCGGAGATATAGAAGGTAAAAACTGTATTCTGGTGGATGATATGATTGATACTGCCGGTACTATAACAAATGCGGCAAACGCTCTTAAAGAGATGGGAGCAATAAGCGTCAGAGCATGTTCCACTCATGCTGTTCTCTCAGGTCCGGCCATTGAGAGAATAGAGAATTCAGCTATAGAAGAACTTGTACTTCTCAATACTATTCCGGTTCCGGAAGAAAAGAAGATAGAAAAGATGAAAATACTTTCAGTAGCTCCTCTGTTTGCTGAAGCTATGACAAGAGTCTTTACAAATGGGTCTATCAGTAAACTTTTTGATTAAGAAAGATCTATAATGTGATATCAATGGCCGCCGTTGAGCGGCCAAATGTATGCGACAATGCAGGGGTAGTTTTGAATAGCCGCCGGCATTGATCAAATGATGTTACAGGGGTATAATTTAGATGATCGAATATATGAAAGGAACGGGCGGGAATGTTTGTTATCGCAGGATTGGGGAATCCCGGCAAGAAATATGAAAATACTCGTCATAACATGGGATTTCTCGTCGTAGACCGGATAGCCGAAAAGACCGGGATAAAAGTAAATAAAATCAAACATAAGGCTTTGGTCGGAGATGGAATGATCTCTGGCCATAAAGCCCTTTTAGTGAAGCCTCAGACATATATGAACCTGAGCGGTGTATCTCTCCGAGAAATTGTCGATTACTATGGAGTGAATATGAGCGATTTGATCGTCATATATGATGATTTTGATCTGGAAACAGGGGCTATAAGAATAAGAAAAAAAGGAAGCGCAGGGAGTCATAACGGAATGAAGTCTGTTATTGGCCATTTGGGATCAGGTGAATTTCCCAGGCTCAGAATAGGAATAGGGAAAAGCGGGCTGCTTGATTGGAAGGATTTTGTTATTGGTAAAGTGGCAAGCCAGGAAAAAGGTACCATAGCTGGGGCAGTTGACAGGGCTGCGGATGCAGTAATATGTATTCTTGAAAAGGGAATAGATAAAGCTATGAACGAATACAATATAAGATCAAACAAATTAGAATAATATACAGAAAGATAAGCTGAAAGATCAGTATAAGACTGAGCTGGTCAGATATATAAACATTATAGGTGTGCAACTTAAAATACCGACTGTGTCGGCCAACATATGAAAGGGCGCGAGTGACGACGAAAAAAGGAATGATTAACATAACAGGCGCTGCAGAAGGGCGAATAGCGCCGATAATCTCAGATATTATCAATGAAAAAAAGGGTCAGAGCTTGATTGTAGTTTCAACTTTTAATAGGGCGAAACGATTGGCAACAGACCTTTCTTTTTTTAGTACCCGTAATATATATGTATTGCCTCAGGAAGAAGAAACATTTATACAGTATGAGGCAAAAAGTAATGACGAGTTGCTTCAGCGAATGAGAGTTCTCAGAGCAGTGACATCAGGCGAGGATTGCGCGGTAATTGCTCCGGTTACCGGAGCAATAAAGAAACTTCCGCCTAAAGAAATATTTCAGGATAATGTGCTGCAAATGGAGCTTGGAAGCGATGTAGATATGGATTATATCAAAGAAAGGCTTACAGTCATGGGGTATGAGCGGGTGTCTATGATAGAGGCATGTGGTGAATTTAGCGTGAGAGGCGGAATCATAGACATATTTACTCCTGATAATGATAATCCGTACAGAATTGAACTCTTTGATACAGAAGTTGATTCCATTAGGACTTTTGATATAGATACTCAGCGTTCTGTAGAAAATTTGAATTCTGTGACGATATATCAATGTTCACAGATTATCAAGGATCATGGGATATTTGAGCATGCAGGAAGTAAGATAACGGCAGCTTACGATAAGCGTATAAAAGCACTTGAAAAAAAAGAAGGAAACAGTGAAACGGTTCATAATCTGAAACAGAGAAAAGCACAGCTTCTTGAATATGCAGAAAGCATGATTAACTTACAGTATATGGAAAAATTCATCAATTATTTTTATGATGAAACTGTGTATATATGGGATTATATGAAGAACCCTCATATTTTTATAGATGATCCTGCAAGGATATTGGAAACGCTGGAGGTATATGAACGGGAAAGAGCAGATGACATAGATGCTATTCTTGCTTCCGGCAGAGGTATAGGAGAAGATTTTAAGGAACTGCCGGGACAGCAGGATTATTTTCGTTTGTATGAAAAGGATGGATATATTTTTACTCCTTTTGCCAGTACCATAAAAAATGCTCCGTTTCTCACTAAGCTGATAAATGTTGAGTGCAGACAGGCACCGGTTTTTAACGGAAGGATGGATGTTCTTAAAGGGGAGCTTAGCAGTTATGTAAGGCGTGGATTCAAAGTCACTATAGTATGCAGCAGCGATGAACGCCTTAAAAATATGAATGAATTTCTCACAAGAGAAAATCTGCTGGGCAAAGTGTCTGTGACAAAAGGAACTTTGACTGCAGGCATGGAATTTGGCGAAAAGAAATTATGTTATATATGGGAAGGCGATATATTCGGGGGAAGTCGAAGGACCAGAAAAAAGAAGAAGAAAAATGCGGGAACTCAAATAAAGAATTTTGCCGATGTACAGACGGGTGATTATGTGGTTCATGAAAGTCACGGTATAGGTAAGTTTATAGGAATAGAACAGTTAGTAGTTCAAGGCGTCAAAAAAGATTATCTTAAAGTTAAATATGCCGGAGAAGATTCACTTTATATTCCTGTTGATCAGTTGGGAATGCTTCAGAAATATGTAGGCGGAGATGGTATCACGCCAAGGTTGAATAAGCTGTCAGGAAGCGAGTGGAAACAGACCAAGGCAAAAGCGCGCAAGGCTATAGATGATATGGCTGATGAGCTGATAAGGATATCTGCAGCAAGGATGAATGAGAAAGGGCATGCTTTTTCTCCTGATACTGTGTGGCAGCAGGAGTTTGAAGGAAGTTTTCCTTATACAGAAACAGATGATCAGCTCAGGTGTGTAAGGGAAATAAAGAGTGATATGGAAAACGAGAGCCCTATGGACAGACTTTTATGCGGCGATGTCGGTTTTGGTAAGACTGAAGTTGCAGCAAGAGCTCTTTTTAAATGTGTAGCGGACGGAAAGCAAGCTGCTGTACTTGTTCCTACCACATTGCTTGCTAATCAGCATTATTATACGCTGAAAGACAGATTTGAAAAGTTCCCTTTCAAAGTAGAAATGCTGTCGAGGTTCAGAAATCCTGCTCAGCAGAAACATATAGCTGAGGGCTTAGAAAGTGGAACCATAGATTTAATAATAGGTACCCACAGAGTTTTATCTGAAGATATTAAGTTTAATGATCTGGGACTTCTTGTTATAGATGAGGAGCAAAGATTTGGCGTGAAACATAAAGAAAAGCTGAAACAGCTTAAAACAAATGTAGACGTGCTGACTCTTTCTGCTACTCCCATACCGAGAACTTTGCATATGTCGCTTTCAGGAGTTAAAGACATGAGCATTCTTGAAGAACCGCCGGAAGATAGATATCCTGTTCAGACTTATGTTATGGAGCAGGATGGTTTTGTAATACGCGATGCTATAGAAAAAGAACTGGCTCGTGGAGGACAGGTATATGTACTGTATAATCGTGTTGAGTCCATAAACAGAGTGGCAAATGAAATAGAGAATTTGGTGCCTGATGCATCGGTAGTAGTCGGACACGGAAAAATGCGTGAAAATATGCTGGAAAATATCATCATGGACTTTTCAGAAGGTGAGTATAATGTGCTTGTAGCGACAACTATAATAGAGTCCGGTATGGATATACCTAATGTAAATACTATGATAGTTTTAGATGCAGATCGGTTTGGATTGGCGCAGCTTCACCAGCTGAGAGGAAGAGTCGGACGTTCAGGCAGGATGGCTTACGCATATCTGATGTATACCAAAGATAAGAATCTTAGTGAAATAGCAGAAAAAAGACTGAGAGCTATAAAGGAATTTACAGAGTTTGGATCAGGGTTTAAAATAGCAATGAAAGATCTGGAGTTAAGAGGTGCAGGAAATATACTGGGGACGGAGCAGTCCGGACATATGATAAATATAGGATACGAACTTTACTGTAAGATGCTGGAGGAGGCTGTTGATATTGCAAAGGGTAAGGAGGTTATACCTTCTGCCGAAGAGACAGCATTCAGCCTTTCCATCCCGGCCGTTATACCAAAAAGATACATAGAAAATGAAGTTCTCAGGCTTCAGATGTATAAGAAAATAGCTATGATAGAAAATGATGAAGATGAAGCAGAAATAATAGATGAGCTTCTGGACAGATTCGGAGATATCCCTAAAGATACTATGAATCTTGTAAAGATTTCCAAGATAAGAGCAATGGCGGGAAAGCTGGGGGTCAGGGAGATCGTGCAGCAGGGGCCAAAGATAATTTTTAAACTGTGGGAGAATGTGAAACTTACTGAAACTATTATGTCAGGACTTGTATCCCGATATGGAGGGAAGATGATGATAAATGGGGGAAAAGAGCCATTCATCAGGCTTACAATCCATAAGGAAGAGCCTGTGAAAGCTATAGAACAATTTCTTCAGACTGCAGTTGGCGGAAAAAAATTAAATTGACAGCTGATATAGCAAATATATGAAAGGTTGGTTTTGATGGTAAAGATAGTTATTACGGCGCCGAGAGGAAATATGGCCAGACTTATAGCGCAGGAGGCATATAAAAGGAAAAATATACAGATTATAGGTGCAGTAGGGGCTCCGGGGCGTGATTATATAGGCAAAGATGTAGGAATAGTATCAGGAGTAGGATTTGAAATAGGCGCTTTAGTATACGATGATATAGACGAGATCATAGAAAAATGTGATATGGTGGTGGATTTTTCCACAGTTGAGCTTTCTGTTAGAATACTTGAAAGCTGTATCAGACATGAAAAAACTTTTATCTGTGGAACGACAGGATTCAGCTGTGAACAGGATAAAAAGATGACTGAAGCAGCCGATGTAATACCTATGATGAAGGCTGCCAATACTTCTTACGTAGTTAATGTAATGAAAAAGCTATTGGGGGAAGCAGCCGAGAAACTGGGGAATAAGTGTAAAATAGAGATAATTGAGATGCACAGTGAGACTAAGAAAGACGCGCCCAGCGGTACTGCTGTAGAGATAGCAGAAGAAATATCAGAACATTCTCCTGACAAAAATTATGAAGATATAGAGATTCATTCTGTGAGAGCGGGGAATACTCCCAGCAGCCACAGGGTCGTGTTTGGCTGTATGGGAGAAAAAATGGAGATATCTCATGATGCTTATGATTGGAGATGCTATGCTTCGGGCGCATGTGATGCCGTACTTTTCATGAAAGGAAAAAGAGCTGGGCTTTACACTATGGAAGATGTAATTGAAGATAATAAGATATAAAGCAAAAAAGAAACGGCACACCGGGATCAGCTATTCGGTGTGCCGTTTCTTTTGCGATGTTGTAAGCAAATCTATTTTGCGCTTAATTCTTTAGCATATTTATCTGCTAAGGTTTTTACTTCATTTATTTGAGTTTGTACAGCTGCCGGAATTTCTCCTGTGATTTCTGTCTCATAACCGTTCCATTCAGGATGATCTCTGTTCCATTCAGGATAGTCAGCTATTACATCAGTACAAGGATAATCTATACCCAATATACATACTACATTGTCTTCACTGTCATATACGGGAGCAAATGCGGACCAGCACTGGAGTTCTTCACTGTCATCCCATGCAGATCTGGCGGTTGCAGGGTCACCGTCCCAAGCTTCTTTGAATTGGATTTCCCATTCATATGTGACTCCCCAGTCATCAGGCTCATCTCCTGCATCTACAGTGATGGCGAAATCTTTTGACGGATCACCGTCCAGCGCAGGCTTGCCGTCAGCCATAGGTGAGAGTATATATGCATAAGTGGCACCGGATTCTTCTTTTACTCTGTCAAGCTCTTTTTTCATGTTGTCATAATCTTCATAATCTCTTGCTTCTCCTGATTGAATCAGAGCGACATATCGGTCAGCCCAAGCCTTATCAGAATCATTTCCGGTCTCTTCACTCTTATCACCGCATGCTGATATTGACAGCACGATGATAAGCACTGCAAGAACTGCAGGATATTTAAATCTCCTTCTCATAAATAACCTCCTCAATCACTGGGGGAATATCGTTGTGAAAAGTTTACCAGATAAAATTTATAAATGCAAGAAAAATTCGAAATTTCAGTATTTAATATTATCTCGAAAATAGATAAATAAAAGGTTGACTTAACCCTATATTGTGAATAAAATAACGGTGAACATTATAGTATGTGATATTTTATCACTTGATGAAAAGAGGCGAGATATTATGAAAGATATTATCACGGTTGCCGTAGTGAATTTTAAAGTTGACGCGGCTGACAAGGAAAGCAATTTGTCACGTATGTGCGGATTCACTGAGGCTGCGGCAAAGCGAGGAGCTGACCTAATCCTGTTCCCGGAAATGTGTCTTTATGGATATGATTATTATGTAGACGAGACTGTTTCTCAGGAGGACAAAATACGATCGGCTGAAACTATTGACGGGCCGTCATGCAGCAGGATCGCAGAGATAACTGAAAAATACGGAGTTTATGTTGTCTTTGGGATGGCTGAAAAATTAAAAGATTCAGATGACGCTACCCTTTACAATTCAGCGGTGGCCATAGGGCCTGAGGGTGTTATCGGAGCATATCAGAAAATGCATCCATTTGAAACAGAAAGTATTTGGTGCGCGAAGGGAGACAAGCCATTTATGTTTGATACTCCGTGGGGACCTATCTCTGTGGGAATATGCTTCGATACGTATCAGTTCCCTGAACTTATGAGGCATTACGTATATAAAGGTTCAAGATTATATCTGAACCCTACCGCCGTTATTGAAGAGATTCCTAAGGAAGGCAGCAGACAGGCGTTCATAGATTATTATGCGCCTACTCTTGAGTACGGAGTACTGTGCAATACCATATATGTGGCAAGCGCTAATCTTACAGGAACCGATATAGTGGATTATTTCGGCGGCGGAAGCTGTATTATAGGACCGAAGATTACACCGTTTTACGAGACGAATCTGCATTATTATGCAGGCAATAAGGACAATGTGCAGGAGGGTATTCACATGGAGACCATAGACCTTTCGCTGGCCACAAGGCGTCTGTTTGTCGATAAGGAAATCACAGGTGAACCGGATTACAGACCGCAGCTTTATAAGAAGTTTTTATAGGAATGTGCCGGCGATTCTCGATAGCATCTAAAAGGAGGAAATTAACATGAATGATAATACGTTAAAACGTACTATGAAGTTGCATCATCTCGTCATTTTCGGCGTGGCTTTTCTTACACCGATGATCGCATATACCATATATGGGGTTATTGCGACATCATCTCACGGCGTTGAATCGGGTTCGATTTGTTTCGCTGTTGTTGCCATGTTGTTTACGGCGCTAAGTTATGGGCATATGGCTAAGGCGTATCCGACGGCCGGGTCAACTTATACATATACGAGAAAGGCTATCAATTCTAAACTGGGTGTGCTTGCCGGCTGGATTGTGCTTTTAGGATATGTTTTCTTTCCGATGGCAATTTGGCTGATTGGAGCGTCCTATCTGAGTGCGGCTGTTCCGGCAGTCCCTTCGTGGGTATGGCTGATCGGCTTTATCGTCATCACATCACTGATTAATTTTATTGGTGCTGAGGTCGGAAGCAAGATTAATTTCGTCATGGTTGCGATTCAGGTGGGCATCATTGTCGCATTCCTGATCTTTACCATCAAAGCGATTACGGAAGGCATGGGCGAAGGCACACTGGCGTCTTTCTCTCCTTTTTATAATCCTGATATTGATTTCAGCTATACCGTGGCCGGAGCGGCAGCTGCGTGCTACTGTTTCTTGGGATTTGACGCTTTGACGACATTTACAGAAGATGCCATTAATCCGACAAAGAACATTCCCAGGGCAATCATCCTTACGCTGCTTGCGTGCGGTGCGATCTTCCTGGTTGTGACTTATTTCACGCATCTGGTGCATCCGTCTTATGATTATGCGAACCCTGACAATGCTGCATATGAGATTGCTAAGCAGGTTGCCCCTTCTATCTTCGGTGCAATCTTCCTTATCGGCACGATCGTAGGTCAGTTTGCGGCTGGCCTGTCGGCGCAGGCCAGCGGCGCACGTCTTTTATATGCCATGGGCAGGGATGGCGTGCTTCCGAAGAAGCTTTTCGGCAAATTGCACCAGGCACGAAAGACGCCGATGAATGCCATTTTCCTTATCGGCGCGATAGCGTTGGTTGCAATTTTTCTTGACGTGACCAAAGCGACGGCATATATCAATTTCGGCGGTTTCGTTGCATTCTTCTTTGTGAATCTTTCTGTAATTGCGCAGTATTTCGTTAAACAGAAGGAGCGGTCGGCGAAGGGCGTGGTTTTATACCTGATTTTCCCAATACTTGGTGCTCTTCTCTGCCTGTATCTTCTGGCGCATCTGGATAGATTTGCCATTATTCTGGGCTGCGCATGGACAGTGGCAGGAATTATTTATCTGTTGGTTTTGACCAAGGGATTGAAGCAAGAGCCGCCGGAACTGGGAATCGACGACTGAGGTTTGAAAGAGCAAGTAGCTTTACAGTCAAAAGCGCGGGGAATTAAAATTTCTTTGAAGGAGTATCAGAAAAAATAAGTTTGCAATCTGAAAATATCGCTTTCATGGTAAACTCTCTTGACTTTACAGTGTATGCAATATAAAATGATAAGAGTACAAAAAGAGAATAGCAAGGCTGTGATGAAGACAGTAGCTCTGCCTAATATCCTTACAGAGAGATGTGCGAAAGCTGAGAGTGCATCGGTGAAGCGGATAGTGAAAATCACTTCGGAGTCTAACACTTTAAGAGAGATGGGATGATAGTCCCGTAACTAGGGTGGTACCGCGGTTTATTATCGTCCCTAACATTAGTTAGGGACGTTTTTTTATGAGCAGCCTAAATCTACGATTTAGCGTGCGGCCCAAACACAGAAATCACAGCGCTTCAGCGCGTGGTGATTTTTCAGTGAATGGACCTGCCCAAAACTTGTTTTGGCGCGCAACGTATCCTACGCAGCTATGCTGCTGCGCTGTCCGTTTTGTCAGCGAATCGCCTAAAGCTCTTCGGACAAAAAGGCAACGTATCCTGCGGATACTCCTACGCAGCTATGCTGCTGCGCTGTCCGTTTTGTCAGCGAATCGCCTAAAGCTCTTCGGACAAAAAGGCAGGTTAAGTGGAATTTAAGACTTAAAATCAATTGAAATACTGAAGGGTATAACCTATATGCCTGTTTTTTGCAGGCAAACAATCGAAAGGAAGATATAAGATGATCAAAAACTTATCGGAAAAGCCTATAGCTCAGCATCAGATAGAGCAGGCTGAAAAATGGGAAAAAGAAGATTTGCTTCACAGATGTGTAAGTACAAGAGAAGGAAATGAATCTTTCATATTTTATGAGGGCCCTCCTACAGCCAACGGCAGACCGGGAATACACCACGTTATAGCAAGAACTCTGAAAGACTCGGTGTGTAGATACAAGACTATGCAGGGTTATGCCGTAAAGCGTAAGGCGGGATGGGATACTCACGGACTTCCTGTTGAAATTGAAGTGGAAAAGCAGCTCAACATGAGCGGTAAACAAGATATAGAAAAATACGGAATAAAAGAGTTCAACGAGAAATGTAAGGAATCGGTATTCACATATGAAAGTATGTGGAGAGAAATGACTAAAAGAATGGGATATCTCATAGACCTTGATAATCCTTATATTACGCTTGATAACAATTATATAGAAACAGGCTGGTGGATAATCAAGGAATTTTTCAAAGCTGGTTTAGTATATGAGGGGCACAAGATTCTCCCATACTGTCCGAGATGTGGGACAGGCCTCGCTTCCCATGAAGTAGCACAAGGGTATAAAGAAGTTAAAGTAAATACCATAACTGCAAAGTTTAAGAGAAAAGATGCTGATGAATATTTCCTTGCATGGACTACAACTCCATGGACTTTAGCGTCCAATGTTTCGCTGACAGTAGGTCCTGACGTTGATTACGTTAAAGTCAAGATGACTGCAGGCGATGAAAAAGGCAAAGTATTTTATGCAGCAAAGGTTCTGGCAGACAAGGTTCTGGGAGCTGATAACTATGAAATCATAGAAGAGATGAAGGGCAAGGATCTCGAGTATATAGAATACGAACAGCTTATGCCTTTCATCAAACCTGACAAGAAAGCATTCTTTGTTACCTGTGCAGATTACGTAACAATAGAAGATGGTACAGGAATTGTACACACGGCACCTGCATTCGGTGAGGATGACTATAACACAGGCAGAAGATATGATCTTCCTGTCGTAAATCCTGTTGATGAGCAGGGTAAGTATACCGATACGCCGTGGGCAGGCAGATTCGTAATGGAAGAAGGTCTGGATATAGATATAATCAAGTGGCTAGCAGCAGAGGACAAGATTTTCGCAAAGGAAAAAATGGAGCATAATTACCCTCACTGCTGGAGATGCGGTACGCCGCTTGTATACTATGCTAAGCCAAGCTGGTATATTGAGATGACCAAGCTTAAGGATCAGCTTGTTGCAAACAATAATACAGTAAACTGGTTTCCTGATTTCGTAGGCGAAAAGAGATTCGGAAACTGGCTTGAAAATGTAAACGACTGGGCAATTTCCAGAAACAGATACTGGGGTACGCCTATACCTATCTGGAGATGCGAATGCGGACATCTGGAGTGTATCGGCAGTAGAGCTGAATTGGTGGAAAAAGCACAGGAAAATATCACTGAAGACATTGAGCTTCACAGACCGTACGTGGATGATGTACATCTTACA